>NZ_JAUBUB010000091.1:0-26146 GCF_036705265.1 Microcoleus sp. B4-C2 | reverse complement strand
CAACTTTTGGGCTAGCTTTACTGTTTCTTTTATTCATAACCGGCGTGCGACGCCGGTGGAACGCTCTTAAGAGGACTTTCGCTTTGAGACAGGGGTTTCAACCCCTGTCGGACTTTCGGGCTGACCTTAAGTTGACATCTATGAGCATTGCAGTGTCCTCGGTATCATTCCGGTGCAACCGGAATTGATATCACACAGGGTGCGGCGGCTTTTTTCAACCATTCAATTGTTGCTGCATCAAGTACGGGTTCCAGTTTCTCGACTACAGCAGCATGATAATTATTCAACCATGCGAGTTGAGTCTTTGACAGCCGATCGACATTTATTAATTTGCGCTCAAACGGAATATACGTCAGCGATTCAAATCCGTACCAAACCGTACCGTTTTTGGATGGCATTTCCCTGACAACATAGAGATTTTCGATGCGAATTCCGCCCCATCCTGGTTCGTAATATCCCGGTTCGATGCTCGTTACCATTCCGGCTTCCAGGGGATACTGCACAGATTTGCTGATGCCGTTTGGCCCTTCGTGACCGGCTAAAAACGCGCCGACTCCGTGCCCTGTACCGTGTCCGTAGTCTAGCTGTTCTTGCCATAATACCGCACGGGCGATCGCATCTAATTGTGCTCCCATTGTTCCTTTGGGGAATTGCTGCATTGCACAGTTGATGTGCGCGATTAACACTGTTGTGTAGTGTTGTATTTGTAGCGCCGTCGGTTCTCCGATACTTACTGTTCTCGTATCGTCGGTTGTACCTGCTAAATATTGCGCGCCTGAGTCCAATAACAGCAGTTCCCCCGGTTTTAACGTTATTTCAGGGCTGGGGGTTCCGTAATGTACGATCGAGCTATTAGCTCCCGCACCGGCGATCGTTCTAAAAGTTAAAGTCTGAAAATCTGTTTCTTCTTGGTAAAATTTTTCGATGCTTTCTTTGACATCAAACTCGGTAACTACCTGACCATTTTCTAGCTGTTCAGTCAACCACTTTAAAGTCAAAGTTTTCGCTCGACTTGCTTTGAAATTGGCTGATTTCATCTGCTCGATTTCTACAGAATTTTTGCGAGCTTTCATCCCTTCTACCGGATGAGTATCAAAAACTATTTCGATGTTGTAAAACTGCGCTTCTTGATGGTTTAATATTAACTGGTACGTGCCTGCTGTGCTGTGTTTCGGGTCTAAAAGTACCCGAACTTTATGTGGCAAATTTACGCAACTTTCTAATGTATGCGGATAGTCTGCGTAGGGAAGCAAAGTTACATCCGCCCGCAATTCTTGCTTGATTTCTAGTGAAATTCGTTCGGGATTTGTAAACAAAAACGCTGAATCCGTGGTGATAATTGCATAGGAGATGAAAATGGGAATGTGGGGAATATCCGAGCCTCGGAGATTGAACAGCCACGCTATTTGATTCAGGTTGGTAATCGGAAGCACATCGATATTGGCTTTTTGCATGGCTTCCCTGACTCTGGCTAATTTTTCGGCGGCGGTTTCTCCTGTCAGGGATGCAGGTAAGCTAAATATGGGCTCTGCATCAATCGCGGGTAAAGTCTCTGCTGTTTTCCAAGAATTTTGCGATCGCACTTTGTCTGTCAAATTCTCCCGGATTGGTATGAGCTCAATCTCCGCAGTTGCAAATTTTTTCACCCAATTTTGATATTGCTCTGTCGCTACGGTAAACGGGTCAAAACCCATGCGAATTTTCCTTGATTTTTCTGCCGATTCTACAGCCAGTTTTTCTAAAGTTTCAATTAAGGTTAAATTTCCTTCTAAGCCGAGTTTCGATATTTGAATAATCCCAGTATCGACTTGCAAGTCGGCTTGTTCGTAATAGCGGGAATCCACAAACAACCAAGCGGAATCTTTGCCAACCAACAAATCACCGGCGGAACCCGTAAAACCGCACATCCAAGCCCGCCGCTGCTTGGCTGCTGGAACAGATAAATTTAAGTGTTCGTCAACCGCTGGGATTAAATAGCAATCTAAGTCGTAATCTGCCATCAAATCGCGCAAGTCTGCCAGTTTGGCAGCGGAGGTATCTTGGATATTTGTATTTGCTTTCAAGTTCGTGGCAACCATTTTTAAATTTCCTATTTTACTTGTTTAAAATTGTCTTCAAACCTTTAACTAATCTTCTAATACCTGCGGTGGCGGTTGCTTTCTCCAAAGCACCGTAAGCAACCCGCAAATAGCAGCCATTATCCATGCCAAAGGTTGTACCGGGAAGCACTGCTACGCGATATTCGCGAATTAATTGTTCGACTAATTCCATTGTATCGAGTTCAGTATCAACTTTCAAGAAAAAGTAGAACGCTCCGGCGGCTGGGGAAATTGTACACAAGTTTTGGATAGTATTGAGTTCGTCTAATACGAGTTGGCGCACAGATGCGATCGCCCTTACATAATTATCGCAGTAACCTCTACCAACTTGCAAGGCTCCCAGGGCTGCATACTGAGAAATTACGGGCGGACAAATTAAGATGGTATCTTGAATTTTTCTCACTGAAACCAGCAAGTGTTCTGGTATTACCATATACCCGATCCGCCAACTCGCAAAACCGTAGGCTTTGGAGAGGCTAAACAGAGAAATTGTATGTTCGCTGCTGTGGGGAAAAGCGGCGGGCGAACAGTGTTTTACGCCGTTATAAGTAAAATATTCGTAGGCTTCATCGCTGATGTGATAGATGTTGTGCTGGCGACAAATTTCGTTAACTTCTCGGAGTGCTTCGGCTGAATAAACAACACCAGTGGGATTATTTGGTGAAATGGTAACTATGGCTCGCGTTTTGTCGGTAATTGCTTTTTTTATAGCATCGATATTAAGTTGATAGTTGGCGTCTGTTTCTACTATCACTGGTCGGCAATTTGCCATAATTGCCGCCATTTCGTGGTTGAAGTAATAAGGTGATTGGATAATAACTTCGTCCCCCGCCGAAGTGATGGCGAGAATGGCGTTGGTAAATCCCATGTTGCTGCCGGCGGTAACGACAATGCAGTTTTTGCTATTAATTTCTATGTCGTTATCTGTTTTTAGTTTTGCGGCGATTGCATCCTGTAATTGTGGAATTCCTTCCACGGCTTTGTATTTGTGATTGTCGGGATTTGCAAAGAATTCGGGGATTTTTTCAAATGATTCTTGTGGCGGATTGTAGTAAACTACGCCTTGTCCTAAAGATATCGTTCCCGGATTTTGGCGAATCAGTTCGCCAACTACTGGAATTATGGGCGACTGCACCGATTGCATTCGAGTGGGGTAATTTTTCATATAATATTTGTTTCTTGGGTCGTTAAGTAGATTGACAAAAGTTACAGATTAGAACCCCGAATTATTCGATAATTCGGGGTTTTGGGTATTTTTTGTGTGGGAAATTATTTAAGGATTTACGCGATCGCAAATCCAGTAAATTGTCGTACATAAGGCGCTCTAAATCCCAACACAATATCTGTTTTAGGGACTCCAAATTCTAGAAATTGATTGGCAATCCCTGCTTCCGTAAAATCACGCTGAATCCAAATTTTTCCATCTTTGATATCAACATGAATCGGACATCCATGAATTCGTTCTTCATCCCGCCATCCTACATACAACAATAAATAGCGGTCGCGTTCCGTATCGAAAACAATTTCAGTGGTTTCTACATCTTGCTCCGACTGCTCTGTCGCGTGTTGATGTATGACTTTCTGAACTAACTGGCGATAATCTAATCTTTCCATAATGTTATCTCCTGTCCCTTCACATGAAAAACCAGCATCTTTATTTGATATCGTTCTAACACAGTTTGAATAAACGAGTCTGTAAAAAAATCTTGATAGATATCTGTAGGCACTGCCAAATACAGCACTCGTTCTGATTCCAATTTTTCCAATGCTACTCGATAATTAAGAAATTGACCAACAGCCGTATGGAATTCTGACAGCGCCGACAAGCCCACAAAACTTTTTACTTCGACTGCTATTTTTTGCCTCCCCTTTTCGGCAGAAAGTAATTTCTCTCCTCCCAAATCAATCTGCATTTTTACTTGAGAAGTTACTTTTAGAAATAGAGGATCGTGAGTAATTGTCCATCCATCTTTCTCCAAAGCCGCACGTACTGTGTTGTGAAAGATATCTTTGGCTGACATGATTTAAAAAACTGTTTTACTATATTCAAAAAGTATCTATTGCGATAATTATAACTTAGCAAGTGCCGACAAACAAGTAAAAAGTCTAAATTTTTGACTAAATTATAGATTGAAAATAACGATCGTGCTAAAATGAAATATCAGCTCATAACAGGAGAAAGTTCCTATGTCAACGATGACTGTCAAAGATGTTGAGCAAGTTCAAACCGCTTTTTCCGAAGCTGGTTTAGATTACCAAATTGAACTAGAAGACGGGATACTTTCAATTAGGGGCCCATCTGACATCGTATCCAGTGAAATCAGCAGCCGTCTCATTGCCTTTCTTTTCGCTTGGGTAAATCCCCGCCGTCTCGGACGAGTTTTTGACTCCGCAGGCGGCTTTATTATGCCAGATACTAACGTCAAAGCGCCCGATGTTTCCTTTGTGCGCGCCGCACGATTGCGCCAAAGTCCGCGTTATTTTGGACAGTTGGTTCCCGATTTGGTGGTAGAGATTAAGTCTCAAAGCGATCGCACGCAGCCTATGGAAACCAAGGTTTTGAAGTTTGTTGAGCTCGGAGCGATTGTCGGAATTGCGATCGATCCTGATGCAGAAACAGTGAAGATTTATCGATCGGCTGGCGAACCACAAATTTTACAAAATGGCGATATCTTAACATTACCAGAACTTTTCCCCGGTTGGGAATTGCCCGTTTCAGAATTGTGGCCTCCTATCTTTACAGAAGAAGAAACACAATTCTAGAAAAACTACAATATATCGCAACAAGTAGAGACTTAAACTCTTTCAACTTCTATTTTAGAACCTTGTGGCGACTTAAGCACTTTAACTTGTGCGGGCAATCTTTCGCCCAATTCTCGAACGTGGGTAATCACTCCAATCATCCTGTCTCGCTGCCGCAAAGATTCTAAAATTTGAGTAACGCTTTCGAGAGTTTCGGTATCTAAAGTCCCAAATCCTTCATCGAGAAACAAGCTGCCCAAGTGAGATCCTTGAGACAGTTTTTCTGACAAAGCTAAAGCCATTGATAAGGAAGTGGCAAAGGTTTCGCCGCCGGAAAGAGTGCGTACTCGTCTAGCTTCGCCGCCGTTCCAATTATCTGCTACCCAGTATTCGCCGTCTTGGTTTTTTAGTTTGTAGCGATTTTCGGTTAATTCTTGCAAAATCAATGTGGCGCTGCCGACTAATTCTGCTTCTAAATGTTCTAAAATGTAGGATTGAAATTCGTTGGATTTGAGATTCTGCGCTAAGGTGTGATAAGTTTGCTCTTGTTCTGTGAAATTTGTGATTTGCTGTGACAGTCTTTCGGCTTGTTCGAGATTTTGGGCGGCTACTTGAATCCAAGCTAAAAGTTCGGCGCGGTTGTTGTTGGCTTGTTTGAGGTTTTCTTGGGCGGTATGTTTTGCCGATCGCACTTGTGCTAAATTATTCTCATCGGTAGTTCTGCCTGCGATCGCCTCGCTCAAATCTTTCGCCCGCGTCTCTAACTGAATTTTTGATTCGCGGTGAGAGCGAATAGCATTTTCCCATTCTGATTGTTCCTTAACCGTCGCCACCGCTGCTAAAAAAGTATCTTCTGTGAAATCAGCCGCTGTTAATTTTGCTGACCAATCCAGGTTTAACTGCTGTTTATGAGCCTGGGCTTGTCCAAAAGCTTCTCCAGCTTGTTGCTCTCTCTCTGCTGCTTGAATAACCTTATTTTGAGCAGTTTGATAGGATTTTTCGGCAACTTTCAGCAGAGTTGCCAAGTCTTGCTTGTCTTGTTCTAAGACTTTTGCTAAATTAGCATAAGGTTGATATTCGGTAATTTGATAAAGCGCATTTACACAACTTTGGAACTGTTGCTGGCGGCGGTCTGATTCGGCGATCGCATCTTGATATTCCTGCTGTTTAGCTGCTTGAGTCGCCACCGCCAAATTAAATCTTTCCTGAAAATTATCATATTCCAATGATGCCAGTTGGAACTGCTGTTCGGTTTCCCGGTATTGGCGATCGCTCTCTTTAAGGATTGCCAACTCCTGCTGCAACCCCAAGCTTTCCCACTGAGAATCTTCCAGAACTTGAGTGATTTGCTGCTGCAATTCGGCAACTCTATTGGCAGTTAATTCGAGCATTTGAGCAATTTCCGACTCTTTTTGCTGGCAAGCTGAAGCTGTACTTTTTGCCTCAGCAGCCCACCTTTGAGCATCTTGAAAAAGCTGATTTGCCCCCGCCAATTTCTGCCGCAAATCAGCGACATCGACAATATTAGAATCTGGCAAAGGAGGGAGGCTGTCGCTCTCAGGATGCACCCCCCCGCACACCGGGCAAGTATCGCCAGAATTCAGTGACATTCTGATAGCAGCAACACTCTCTAAACGTGCCGCTTCCGCATTAGCGGTTTGGGCCACTTCTAACTCGCGATCGCACTCTTTTAGCCTGAGTTCAACTGCTTCTAAATTAGTGGTAGTCTTCACATAATTTTGTTGAGCTTTTTCCTTAGCTGCCAGAGATTTATCCAACTGTTCTTGCTGAGTATTTTGCTGCTTGGTAATTAGCTGAAGTTCCATCAATAAGGGTGAAATTTGCTGCAATTGCTCTAAACGCTTTCCTCCCAGCGAATATTGTTCGAGCTGTGCCGCTGCTTGAGTAACTCGAAAACCCGCGCCTTGAATTTTAGTGTTAGCAGCTTGCAGGTCTTTATCTGCTGCCATAAAAAAGCGGAGTTTTTCCTGTTGAAATTTTTGAGCAAGCGCAACTTCTTTTTCTAATTGAGCGCGCTGTTCTTCATATACTTTAGCAGCAGCTAGAGCATCTTCGCGAGCCTTAATTTGTGGCGCTAGCACCTCTTCTTTGGCTTTTGCCGCGTCAAGTTGCTGCTGCTCTACTGCTAGCTCAGAGCGAGCTTTAATTAACTGCTTTCGCGCTGCCACCGAGGCACTTTCGGCAGTTTCATACTGACTGCGAGCCGATCGCACTAAAGCCCAATCTCCCTGTAAATGATTGGCAGTTTGCGCTCTTTCTAAACGCTGTGCTAAAATTGCAACCTCAGCAGAATTAGCATTTAATTTAGCCAGTTGTTGTTGTAACTCTTGCCAGCGAGCGATTTGCGAAAATAGCTGTTCCTCTTCATCTAGAGCCTTCTGAGCTTTCATCACAGCGCGATCGATCTCAGGCAACTGCTGCTCTAAAATCAAAAGTTGCGATCGCTTTTCTGTTACTTCTTCCGCAGCAGGTGCATTCAAATCGCCTAACTGCCTTTCCACCATTTCCCGTTCCTGTTTCAGCAGCTTTGCGAGTTCATTTGTTTCCTTCCGCATCTGCTCAAAAATCTCAAATCCTGCTAGCTGCCGCAAAATTTCCCGGCGTTTTGATGTATCCCCTTTAATAAACTCATCAAACTTGCCTTGAGGCAGAACAATTGCTCGCGTAAAAGTATCAAAATCCATTCCTAAAATCTGTTCAATGGTATTTTGAACAGCAACGATACTCGTCCCCAAAGTTTCCCATTGACCATTTTGCCAGTTGTCCAAAATCACCTTATTTTCGGGAGATTTCGGACGGAAACGCCACCTTCGCGTCACCCGATACTGTGCCGAACCCACAGCAAAACGCAACTGCACTTTTAAATTTTCGCTGCCTTGACTTGCCAAATCACTTACTTGTTTGCCGCTGCGAGTTGTCGTGCCAAAAAGAGCGTATGTCATGGCATCTAGCAGTGAAGATTTGCCCGCACCTGTAGCACCAGTAATTGCAAACAAATCGAGTTGAGAAAAATCTAAACGCTGTTCGCGGTGGAAGCTGGTAAATCCTTCGAGAATAAGTTCGAGTGGACGCATACTGATTTTAGATTTTAGATTTGGGGTTTCTATTTCTCTTTACCAGGCAGAGCCTGGTAAAGCAGATCCGGAGGCTCTGCCTCCAATTTTCTTATTTAAGCGCGAGGCAGAGCCTCTGGATATTGGTTCCCAGACGGAGCCTGGGAACCAGTTAATTTGAGATTTGTGATTGGGGATTGTATCTTTTTACCCATTTAATTATTAACTGTTTCCTTAAACTTCTTGTACAAGTTTTGAAATTCCTCCAATACTGCCGGTTTCGGTGTCGTTCCCAATCGGTTTTGATAATAGTTGCAAAACTCGGCTGCCGGATCGAAATTATTGGGATCGATATTAGTTATTTCTGTTGGTTCTAGCGCTGCATCTGGATAGCGCGGTTCAATTAACAGCGCTTGAGAACAAATTTGGCGCACTCGATCGGCAAGTCCGATTTGCGGACTGTCCAGTTCGACAATTACTTTCAAGAAACCCGGATGGTACTGATGAGCTTGTAAAGTTTCATCGAGATTGTCGTTATGACATTTAAGCACTTTTAACGGCTTGTGGCAAGCCACAGGCTTAAATTCCACCTTTGCCTGACTTCCCGGCTCAACTTCTATCAAGCAAAATCCTTTTTCCTGTTCCGCTTCTCCAAAATCTAACTGAATCAAAGAACCGGAATAATAAGCGGGAGAAGTCTCAGAAATCCTCTGGTGAATGTGGATGTGTCCGAGGGCAACATACTGAGCTTCCGGCGGCAGAGTTTGGGCTGACAACAGGTATTTTTCTCGCGTGTAATAAGCGACTTCGGATTTGGCCAATCGAGCGCCGTCAATGCTCATGTGTCCCATGAGAATATTGACCGTATTATCTCTAAACTCTCTGCTTAAATCTTCGAGTAAATATGCTACAATTTCGCGGTAATCTTTTCGACGCTCTGCATCGCCAGACTGCCAGAGAGAATTAGCATCTAACAGTCTTTGTTCGGAAGCAAAAGGCATCGCTCCCACACAAAGTTTACCGCTTTTTGTATTGAGAGTAATCGTGCCGCCGTCTGCGGAAAGTCTGGGTTTGCCTAAAGCGCGAACACCGGCGAGGGAAAGCAATTGCGCGATGCTGTCGATGCGGGATGCGGAATCGTGATTACCAGCGATCGCAATTGCGGGAATTCCTGCCGCTTGGAGTTCGCAGAAAAAGTTATAAGCAATGCGTTCGGCGTAAGCGGGAGGGTTGGGCACATCGAAAATGTCGCCGGCAACGAGCACAGCATCGACATCCAAGGCTTTTGCTTGCTTCAAAATCTGTTCGAGGGCGATCGCAATTTCAAAAGTGCGATCGATCCCTCGGAAACGCCGCCCTAAATGCCAGTCAGCAGTATGAATTATTCGCATAATACAAGAATTTTTTTGTTTATTTTAACTGAGATGTTGTACCATTTTCAAGAACGGGCATCTTGCCCGTTCCACAAAGAATAAATTTCTTGTGGAACGGGCATCTTGCCCGTTCATAAAAGCCTGATTTAAAATGGTAAAATATTTCAGTTTTAATGCTTTGTGCGATCTCGCTATAAATATCTGCCACTGTTTATGCCTCTTCCTGTTCTCTAATTGCTATTTCAATCTCATCAGGATATGCCTCAGCATATGCCCAAGCATTCGCCAAATCAGCGGCACGCAGAGTCGGATAGTCTTCTAGGAGTTCAGCTTCAGAAATACCTAAACGGCGAGCATTCACCAGCACCCAAACAGGAATTCGCGTTTGTCTGATGCAAGCATCGCCGCCGCACACGCCGGGAGTCTTTTGAATTCCCGACCAAAATTTTCTTAAACTTTGGGCTAGTAATTCTATAGCTTGAGCCTTCTCTTCGGGAGTTAAAGCTAAGAGTTGCGCTTGCAATTCTTTCAGTGTCGTATTTGCAGTTATTGAGTTCATAAATATTAACTTTTTTTTGCCATACAGGTATTCTAGCACTGGTGGCTAACTCCCAACTTTCATTCAACCGGCTTCACATCGTGAAACCGACTATAATCAACCACCCGCCCTCCCGTCGCCGATTTCAAAAGAATATCTACAAACCGCATATTCCACATAATTTCAGACGCCACAAAAGAATGTCGCGCATGAATAGTTTGCGAAACTGTTTCGTCAATTCCTGTTAACGTAATTACAATTTCCGCTTGCTGTTCCATCAAATCTTGGGCAGTAAGTTGGTACAAAGGACTGTTCTCATCAATTGCGTGCATAACCGTCCAAGTTAATGCAAAAACCGGAGAGTGACTTCGCACCAATTGCAAATCGTAAAAACGCCGCATAAATTCTCCTTCCGCTGTTACCTCGTCACGGATCAAAGTAGCTCGCTGCTGCGCTTCTAAAATTTGGTTAAAACGCTGATTTGCAGTGCGGTACATCAGAGTCGGAACACCGTTGAAAGGAGCAATCGCAGCTACGCGGCTGAAGATAACTCTAGCTGTTGGTCGAGAAAATCTCGAAAAAGCCAGTCCCGTCACCATCGCTACTCCCCACAAACCAAAAAGTGCTTGGATCGCGACTATAGTATTAGCGTAATCCGTGCGGGGATACATAGCGCCGTAGCCGATCGTCGCCATTGTTTGGATGCTGAAATAAAAGGCATCTGGGAAAGAACCCGGCCGCGCGTTAGCAATGCAATCTCCTCCCGCCAAGTAAGCTAAGGCAAATAAAGAATTTGTGACTGTATAGGAGAGACAAATCAGGATGAAAAATCGCGGCCAAGAAAGAGTTAGCAGCCTGTGGTAGAGGTCGGCAAAATGCAGGCGAGGTACTCCCAACTTGACAATATTTAAGGGCAATTGTCCTTGGCGACTGACTAAACGAGTCTGTGGCTGCCGATCGCGATTATTTTTCATTGAGATTTGTAACTACCGCTGTGTCAATTTGTAACTATTGTTTTGACTGGGAAAACTTATCCTTTAGACTGATGTCAGATTCTAAAAATTAGGATATCAAGGAAGTTTGAAAATGGTTGAGCTTAACTGGCATGACTATCTCGTTATGGTTTCTTGTGTGGCTTCTATTGCGGGTCTAATTTTGCTGAGCGATCGCAAATCGCAGCCAAGGGACGATCGCACTTTGAGCGAAGAAATCCTCATCAAGATGAGCTTTACTTATTGGATAGTGTACTGCATTTCTTTTTTCGGGCTGAAACTTCACCTACCAGAGGATAGCTGGTTATTGCTCAGTTTGAAGCTGACTACTGTTCTTTCTTACTTGTTGACTGCTTCTAGCATACTCAGCCTGCCGCTGCAACGCATGGCTGTCCGACGAGTTGAAGATTAACAAAAGGTTTTTGTAGTGAGGACTTCAGTTCTTTCGATCGCGGTGAAGAAAAATTAAAGTCCTGACTGCAAAGCTATTTGAGTAATATTACCGGGCGATAAGCTCACAGCTAGCTGTGAGCTTGTTTAATGGTTGATTATCCGAGGGATGCAGACTAAGGCGCCCAAAATGGCTAGGGTCGATCGCACTTGTACTTGAAATTGCCCTTCTCTTCCTGCTTTCCCTGGGCTGCGGCCATCTCAACGAGTATCCGTTGGCGAAGCCGGCGCATTAGCGCATAGCAGTATGCCACGAACTTAGCTAGTTAGGATTTAAAGCCTTTAGAGCTTTTCTTTTTCTCCTGTGGCTTGGATTTTGACTTATTAACTTCGCCTAAAGCTTCCTGAAATAAGTTGTGCAGGTGCACGGGAACGCTGGCAATTTCCGGGAGTTCGGGTTCTAAGGGTTTTTTAAACTCTTGCAGCAGGGCATCTAAATCGCGATCGAGCTGAAAGTCTGTACGTTGCAATACAGTTTGCAAAATTTGTTCTAATTTCGCTGGATTAACTTTAGCTAACCGTTGCCAAATCCAGACATTAATTGCAGGATCTTCGAGATAGTTACGCACCAGCTTTTCGTAACCGGGAACGGTTGAAAAGTCTTCGGCTGCTAGCAGTGCAGTAAATTGAGCGTAAGTAGACAAAAAGGTTTGTCCCCAGCGAGGATGAGAAAGTGCACTCACCTGTTCGGCTTTCTTGAAGCGATCGGGCAATTCGACTTTCGGCATTACCATTTTTGCACTAGCATTGCTGTCGAGCATTACCTCAACTGCGTTAGCATCAGCACCTGCTGCGGCGATGGCGGCTGCTTTGACTTCTTCTCGATCGACTCCGGCATCTTCAACGATATCCGCCAGAGATTTACTTCCATCAACGCCCATATCAGCTAGGCGTTTTTTAGTGATAAATTCCTGAAATTCAGCCAACTGTTTATTCAGGTGATATCCCGATAGCGTAACTTCCTCGCTGCCAAAAAATTCGGTAAAATCTTCGTGGTACTTTTCTACCGACTCCCAAGCTTGCTCTAACAATTCCGGCGCATCGCTGTAAAGGTTCTGTTTGTGATTTTGCTTGAAATTACCGATCGCCACCGCCAACTTCGGCTTACCCAATTTCCCCTTCAGGATGGGAGAACTCGAAAGTATCCACCAGTCATCGGTAAGGGGAGAAATCCGAGCCAGCAAGATTTCTCCTAACTTAAAGCGAGACATTTCTGCAAGCAAATTAGGACTGTTGGGCTTGACAACGTAGTGCTTAGCCGTCAGCCAGTTCATCAGTTCAAACCTGTCGGGGGAAAGTTGAGTGATTTCAAATAAGCCAGTAAAGCTTCTGTGCTCCCAACTTTCGAGCAAGCTACGATCGCTCTCGGTTAAATCCGGCTGACTTTCGACAAATAGGTCGATCGGCGTTTTCTCTCCGACTTTACCTTCGATGGTAAAACTGTCAATCACTTGATTTTGCTGAGCAATATCGTAGCGCTCGCCGGTCGATCGAGCTGCTGCATAAGCTTCCAAAGCTACCGCCAACTCTCCCTCAGCATCCAGCACAAAGTCAATTAAATTTTGCTTGAGTGTCCAAGCTCTTTCCAACATTTCATCCACAAGTAATACCAATTTTGAATGAGAGGATTTAGGTTAACAATTATCGGAGTTGAAGCCACCGACGCTTTACGATCCGGCTGCGATTGAAGAAAGCGCATCGCGAACAATGACAGAAATATGCAATCGATGCCTCAGTCCTGAATAAGTTTAATTTTAAGGCTAATAGTCAAAAAAAAATGTTAATCTCAAACGGAAGCATCCCGATTTGGTAAAAAGCATTTTTTAGGAGTGCGATCGTCACGCACAGCAAAGGCTCTACGTCTATAGCGAGTTCTCACAGCAACAGCCCTGTGAAAGAAAAATAGTGCGGAAAAATGCGATTATAACGGAGCATAAAAATACCCTCTCCGATGTAGAGAGGGGCTTAAAATCCCCAAAAACTTCGCTAAACTCGCGTTAAAAACTGTGTTACCTATCAACAACAGTCTCAGACGCAGCAGCCGGGTTTTTTTTATCAAACACTTCCCTCCATTCCGGTATCCGGCTAAAAATCACCGGAATGCTTGAGTTTGTGTGTCTCCAAGACTGAGAAATATTTGGTGTAAGCCCTTAGCGGCCGTCTTTGTCAATGTCGCCAGGAACAGCCCGTTCCACCCGATCCCAAGCGTCGCGCGTGGCGTGCTTAGCTTTTTCCCAAGTCACATTAGACTTACCGCGATTTGTTTCGTAGTCGCGCTGCAAATCCGGTTCGATCTCGTGGTATTTCTTACCAGTAGCGCCATAGCGACTGTATCCCTCATAACCCGTGCGGTATGCAGGCTGATAGTCTTCGTAAGTCGCGCTCGTGTCCACGTAAGGACGGGAACTGTAGTTGCTTTGCCAGTAAGCCTCTTCTACCGTGGGGTCGATCGCCTCGCCCACACCTTTGCCCGCCAAACCGCCGCCAAAGGCACCCACAACAGCGCCGACAACTGCTCCTACAGGCCCGCCGATGGCACCGCCGATCGCAGCACCCGCAGCACCGGCACTCGCCGCACCAATACCCGTTGCGACTGGATGAGCCCCGGTTTCCCCCGAAAGCGGATCTAGGTTAGCATCAGGTTCATGTACCGTTTTTTTGTCATCGCTCATGATATTTTTTCCTTTTATCTAACTGTAACTATGATTAAATTTACCTTTTAAATTCATATCTATTCATCTGCCTTAAGGATGAAGCTGCTAGCTTCAAAAGGAAGGAAACGATCAAATACTTCTCGACTCAAAAACGAGTTTTACACGCTACTGTCAAGCGATAAGGTGCGCCTCGGCGCACCCTAGATCGTGATCTTCAAGTGAGTTCTAAAGTCGGCTCCCTTGTTTATTCACTGAAGCTGTTTATTTACCAGCAACTTGAGTTAGATATAAATCTCTGGATTTATTAGTTGCCAGTTACCTTTTCGATCAACTCTTCAGCTTTTTGAACTATGCCTTCTTGCGGGTGTTCTCCCTTGTACTCCTTTAAGCTTTCGTCGTAAGCTTTCTCGACCGTTGCAGGATTTTGAGAGGTTTTGACTATTTCTTCGTAAGCTGCTTGGGGATTGAGATCCTCGAAACTTTCTGCGGGGTCAGTAATTTTAGCTTCTGGCTGCGCCTGAGTTCTGTCTTGACCTGCGTAAGCAGCCTGACTGGGTACTATCGCTAGACTTAGCAGACCAATGAACGCCAGGGTACATACCAGCAAAATGCTTTGGCTCAATGTTTGTCCTAGAGCTTTTAAAACCCGCTTCATATCAACTTCTCCTCGTATTTTTCCGCAAAAATTATGGTGTTTGTCGCCCCTTCACTGCGATCGCACATTGACAACCTTGGTTCAATCGCAATCTTTGTCGCAGCTACCGCATCTAGAGCGAGCCAAAAGGGATGTTTCCCGTGACATCCCATATCTTAAGCGCCTGCTTGTTATTATTACTTCTACCAAAAGATAGATTAGTTATACAAGCGGAACTCATCTCCTATCAGGGGCGATCGCAATTCCTGCGAGGAAGCCTAGATAGGGGTTTTCTCATCAATTAAGAAGCCCCTGACTCTTCTTTTTAGGCGCGTCTTTCGCGTCTTCGCAGTTCTGGCAAAAATCCTACTTCCCAAGATTTTAAATTGCTATAAATAACCTAACTAACTACAAAAGAACCTGCTCTATGTCTAGTTTTCTGTTCTGCATAGCTCGTTCAAATAGCTCAGTAGAAAGAGCTTGTTCGACCGACCAAACGCCCGGTTTTTCCAGTTTTCCTTCTAACATTAATTGAGCTATGCTGCCAGTACCGATGCCCGTAGCGACTGCTGCACTAGGGTGTATCGCTGTCGAGCAAACTTTAGCGGGTTGACCGTTTTTGAGACCGGTCACTTGCGATCGCACTGCCACACCAACCCCACTAAAACTATTACTAACACTGGTCATCCCGTAACTGACGTAGGAGAGAAATTCAATCACGGAGTTATTTTTGAGCCAGCTAGCGGGCCAATACTTGGCAACAAACCAGGTAAGGTGATTGTAAAGGTCGGGAGACGTACCGAATTTAGTCACAACTGATTTGACGGGGAAAGTTTCGGGCAAAGTGATTGCTTCCGGCATATCGAACCAGTAAACGCCTGTGTTGCCGTAGGGTGCTGGAAATTCAATTGTTTCGCGATCGCTGTAGGGTTTTACTTGCTGCCACTTGCGATCGGCCCAAACGTCAAAAGGAGTTTGCAAACCTAAAAAAGTGGTTCTCATGACGGTAACGCCAGCACCGCCAGAACCTCCGACAACATAACTCAAATGGATGTTTTCTGCTTCATCTAATTGCTCCACATCTCGCCGCACCATGCTATTAGACACACCGGGAAAAATCCCCGTGTTAATAATAGCAGTAATTCCAGCATTTTTAGCTGTTTCGCGCAATTCTAAAGCTCTGCGAGTAAAACTGCGGCTGTCGCTGACATCAGTATAATTAACACCTGCTTCTATGCAAGTTTTCAGTACACTAGCGTCTCGGTAGTGAAAAGGCCCCGCACAGTGAACCACAAGATTAGACTCTGAAACAGCTTTTTGCAGCGCTGCACTGTCTGCTAAATCAAAAGTTTGGTACTGCACCCGATCGGGGGGCAATCCTGGCCCAATAGAGGCTTCAGAGTTGCGTCCGGTAACAGTAATTTCCGCGTCGGTATGAGTAACAAGGTCTTGGGCAACGCTGCTGCCAATTCGTCCCCGCCCACCGACAATCAAAACTCGGTTTGCCATCGCTAAAAAAAGGGTAACGCCACTTCTCAGTCTCTCAACTTGGGGCCGGCGTTTTCATCCGCATAAAGTATGAATTGAGGAGAATGCGAGATGTTGGGGGATCGGCGGCGCCCTGATTCGGAGATGGGGAGCGACTTCTACCAGGGGCTTGCCTGTTCTGCTAAATTATATATTTGACTGCAATACTAAGT
This sequence comes from Microcoleus sp. B4-C2, assembly GCF_036705265.1. NCBI lineage: Bacteria > Bacillati > Cyanobacteriota > Cyanophyceae > Oscillatoriales > Microcoleaceae > Microcoleus > Microcoleus sp. B4-C2. The sequence goes on along the minus strand of NZ_JAUBUB010000091.1, from coordinate 9,890 downwards.
TCAAAAATGCTTTTAGCGTTAACTTGTTATTCTCATATTGAGAATTTTATCGATGGAAGATGCTCTAGGATGACAAAATATTTTAACAGCTTTGATGAAACGCAAACCGTCGCCACCCAGCCCGAAAGATTCACAGGCTTTAGAAAGGGTATTGAGGGCGATCGCAAATCGTTTTCCCTTCACAGGGAATCAACCATAAAAAATTATCGCACTTGCCAACAGATAAATCAATACAAACAAACGCAGATGTGATTCATCTGCGTCTATCTGCCCTCATCTGCGGTTGCTAAAAATCTTACTTCTCATTACTCCGAAATACCGACTTCCCCTTCGCTTTCAGAGTATTAGCCGCATCTGCTAAAGTCTGCGCGAAAGGCTGCTGCGAGTGCATGAAAACGCGAGCGGTATTGCGTCCCGGCATCCCTGAAATTGATCCACCCGGATGCGTTCCCGCCCCCGTGAGGAACAAACCATCGATCGGCGTTTTGTAATTCGCCAACTCCGGCAAAGGACGGAAAAATATCATCTGATCTAGCGTCATATCAACGTGATAATAATTCCCTTTCAAAGCCCCCAAACGCTCTCCCAATTCTGCCGGACTTTCCACGTGACGCCCTATAATTGAATTTTTGATATTTGGCGCGTATTCTGCTAATTTATCAATGCAGCGATCGGCAACTTTGTTTTTCAGCTCATCCGTCCAACCCGTACCGTGCTGGCCGGTTCCTTCAGCATTTTCGATCTGGTAAGGAGCAAAAAATTCAATCCAAGCCGTATGATGTCCGGGGGGAGCCATTGACGGGTCTAGTACCGTCGGAAACACTACATACATCGATGGGTCAGAGTCGGGAATTCTGCCGATTGAAGGCTCGCTGTGAGCAATTTCAACGTGTTTTACCGAGTCTGCAATTAAAACCGAACCAATTAAATATTCGTCCCGATGATTCCAGCGATCGAACTTGGGCATTTCATTGAGAGCTAAGTCTATTTTGAGAATAGTCTCGTTGTTGTTAACAATTTTGCGCTCCAATCTTTCCCGCAAATCCGGGTCGGCACTGTCAACATCGTTGGAGTCCATTAAGTGCAGAAACAAGCGCTTAGCATCAATATTAGAAATGACACCTTTTGTCGCACGGTATTCCGTGCCGTTGGCAACTCGAACTCCCACAGCGCGACCATCATCAACTAATATTTTCTCGACGTGCTGGTCGGTAAGTACCACACCGGAATAGCTTTTCACTAAATTGAGCAGCGCTTGCACTAATGCACCCGTCCCACCGCGCGGTCTTGCCATGCCGGGATTGTGTCTCATTGCCAGCATAATTGCGCCTACAGCAAGGGTTTTTTGCGAAGGAGGCGCGCCTAGTTCTGCGGCGAATCTTGCTAGGGGTGCTTTGATAAATTCCTCGTCAAACCACTCGTTGAGAAGGTCTTCAGCGCTGGTGAGCATCGTGCGAACAAAGTCCAGCGTTTTGTCGGGTGAACCGATGACTGACAATAAATCTTTGATTTTTGAAATATCGTAGTTGCCCAGAATATCTATGATCGATTTTGGTGGCGCATTAAACATCGGAACCATTGCCCCTAAAGCCCGCTGCCAAAAGTCTGTATATTCGGCATATTTTTTAGCGTCGCGCTCGTTGTAGCGGGCAATTTCAGCACAAGTTTTTTCAACGGATTTGTGCGCTAAGAAATATTTACCGTCGGGATGCGGACAAAAGGCTACTGGATCGCAGAAAAGATATTCTAAACCGTATTTTTCCAGTTCTAATTCTTCTACAACTGGCCCTAAATGGATAAACTCGTGGTCGATCGCGCACATATTGAATTTAAAATCCGGTAATTCGGGAAGGGCCGCTTCAGTAGTTGCTGCGCCCCCGGGAACCGAACGTTTTTCTAACAACAGGACGGTATATCCAGCTTTCAGCAGATAAGATGCACAGACGAGTCCGTTGTGACCTGCGCCTATGATAATGACATCATACGTTTGCATAGATGAAGTTCTAGGGAGAGGATATTTTGCTTATTTTACAAATGTTAACAAGTTGGCTGTCTCTACCAATAGAAATAGATTCATTGTCAGTAAGCCCTTTTAGCATATTACAAAAGAGGGAGCTTTGACAAAATGTTGTTGTGCGATCGCCCTGATTTCTGCTTAAACTTACCGAGCACTCACCCTTCTCCAATTGCGCCAATATTGTACTATATTTAGGCAAATTTATCTGCGTTAAATTAAACAATTTACGCAAAGGAAGTAAGAAGGAAGAAGGAAGAGGAAAGGGGGCATAGGGAATAGGGAAGAGAAACAGTTTTGAGATTGCTTTTTTCCTTGCAAGACGGGGAGTGGAAGGAGTTAAGCCCTAGGAAAAATACTTACTCCACACTCAAAACTGCTAGCCAATTACCTATTAGTACATTGAGACATATTACTTTAGTTGCTGGAGCGCAGCCTCAGCTTTTTGTACACCATCATTGTTGCCTTGCTGGCGGTAAGTGTCGAGGGCTTGTTTAAAAGCTTCAATTGCTTCGGATTTGCGCTCGCGCGCTTTGAGTGCCGTACCCATATTATAATAAGCTTCTGCCCGGTTTGGATCGAGTCCAATCACTCGCCTAAAAGTGGTAATGGCTCCTAAAAAATCTTGTTTTTTCAGTTGAATTTCGCCGATTCCTGCGTGTGCTTCCACTAAATTCGGTCGCACCGCAATAGCCCGCTGATAAGCTATAAGCGCTCCGTCGAAGTCGTTTTGAGCCTGGAGAAGTTCGCCAATTTCTAGCTGCACTTCTGGATTCCGGGGCTCCAATTTTGCAGCTTCTTCAAAAGCTGCTAGCCCTTCGGAAGTATAGCCGGCCCGCAGCAAAGCAGTGCCTAATTTTAACTGGACACCTGCTTGTTTGGGAGCGAGTTCGGCTGCTTGTTGGAGCACGGTGACAGCACTGGCAAAACTTCCCTGCTGGATCAATACTAAACCCATTGAAGAATAAGCTTGCCAACTTTTTGGATCGAGGGCGATCGCCTCTTGGTATGCTTTAAAAGAACCGCTGTAATCTTTTTGCTGAAAGAGTACCACTCCCAGACCGATGCGGGCATTGACATTTTTGCGATCGAGCGCAGCGGCGCGGCGATAAGCTGTGGCGGCTGCGGGGTAGTTTTGTAAATTCGCCATAGCATATCCTAATGCGTATTGGAAGTCCGCATTGTTCGGTTCCAGACCGATCGCTTGTTGGTAAAATTCTACTGAGGCTTCATAGTTGCCTTGACGCGCTTCTAAATAGCCAATACCAGAAAAAATGCGCGGGTTTTCCGTATCTAAACGCGCAGCTTCCTGATAAATGGCGATCGCGCTACTGTAGTCTCCTACATCTACAAACTCGCGCCCTTGTCGCAGCAGAGCATCTAAATTTGAATCATTTTGAGGGTTGACTTGAACGACTGTTTCTGCTGAGAGCGCTATCTGCGGCGCTGCGACAGCGAATCCTGCTATTAGCAACGTACTGAATACCAAGAGACTTTGTTTGTGCACGGCCATGTGTTTCAAAGAGTATGTGGAATGGAAGAGCGAGTTGCTGTCAGCTTGACAAGCTGACAACTTATGATTTACCAGGAATGTTTGAGTGGCGAGATGTAGTAAATCTACAGAACAAGACCCACTCAAAATTTTCGTGATTGAGGCCAACTGATGATTGTAACAACAACTGATATCATCCAAGGAGCAGAAATTCAATCTTACCTGGGAATTGTAACTGCTGAGGTTGTCTACGGCACCAATGCCCTGCGAGATTTCTTCGCGGGCATTCGCGACATCATCGGCGGCCGCACCGGCAGTTACGAGGAAGTGTTTCTCAAAGGACAGCGAGATGCCCTCGCGGAACTCGAAAAACGGGCCCAGCGCCTCGGCGCCAATGCCGTAATCGGGGTGGAAGTTGACACCGGCACGATTAATGTAGACTCCAGCGGGGCTTTGCTGCTGATTACTGCCGTTGGAACGGCTGTAAGATTGCGTTAAGCAGTTTTTTCTGTATACGTCCGCATTTCCTGTATACATCCGGGAACTTTTCCAACGGGATAAAATAGTTATGAGTCATCAGTCATCAGTCATCAGTCATTAGCTAATAGCGGGTGGCTGGGGGCGGATGACTTTTTCGTTTCTTTCTTCAGACATAGATACTGGTTATTTCCCCAGGCAGATATAGTTTTTATCAATCTCAGCCACAATCAATGCTTAAGTGAAAGATTGTTAAAAATTAAAGCAACTCTAAGAGGAAAGAAAAACCTATGTCATACGTAAATAGACCTGTAGATAACGTTGGTACTGAACCCGTGGTGGTAAATTCAGTGATGGAATACCACGATCGAGTACGTTGGGGCCCGATTTTTTCGGGTTTGGTAATTGCGATCGCCACACAACTGGTGTTAAGTGCATTGGGCGCTGCGATCGGCTTGAGCAGCATTGCTGGTTCAGGAGCTCCGCGCACTATTTCAGGAGACGTGGGTACCGGCGTCGGAATTTGGTCAATTATCAGTTTGTTAATTAGCTTGGCCCTTGGCGGTTGGGTAACTGCTCGCGCTTGCGGCCCGATGAACCGCAACACAGCGCTTTTGAACGGAGCAATTTTGTGGGCAACCACCTTAACAATCGGCTCTTGGCTGTTAGCAAATGGCGTGGCCGGCACTTTTGGCGTCATAGCTGCGAATGCGGGAGAAGCAATTAATCAAGCGCAGCAGGGCGGGGTCGATTTGCCGAACCAAGCGCCTAACGTAACTGCTCAGGATACTCGCAATATCGCTGGTAATGCTGCGAAAGCTGGTTGGTCATTTTTGTTCGGCTCGCTATTGGGTTTAGTTGCTTCGATGGTAGGAGCATCTGCCGGCGCCCGCACTCCCCGGAATTACTCATAAAAGTTTCGTCAGACACGGAAAGTTCATATTCATGAAAGCACTTTTGTTAAGGTGCTTTTTTGTTGGTTTAATTCGTGAACTATTTTTTTCTCGTTTTCTCGTTCCCAGGTTCTACCTGGGAACGCATTTCTTGAGGCTCTGCCTCCAGGTTTTTAAATGGAGGCAGAGCCTCTGGATCTGCGTTACCAGGCAGAGCCCATTGGTGACAACTTAAGACTGAAACCATTGATAAATCTCGCCTTTAGCTAAGTCTAGATCCCCCTAAATCCCCCTTAAGAAGGGGGACTTTGAGAAGACTCTTGTCCCCCCCTTCTTAAGGGGGGCTAGGGGGGATCTGAGCTTAATACTCAAACAGCAGTCTGTGATTGGGTTTGACGTTAAGTTATCACGAATCGGCAGAGCCTGGTAACGAGTATAACGAGTACAAGAACGAGAAAAACGACAGAAAAAAGTGTGAGTCGCACCCTATAAATTAAGCGCTGAAGTATTTAGCGGCTGGGTGATAGGTGATAATTGCCGTTGTTGATTGTTCGGGATAAAGTTGTTCGCTTTCATCCATGTACAGGTTGATACGATCGCACTTTAACAATTCCAGTTGCTTGTACTGATCCGCCATGTTCGGACAAGCGGGATAGCCGAAACTGTACCGCGAACCGCGATATCTTTGTGCCAGCATATCGCGAATGTTGTCCGGTTCCTCGCTACCAAAGCCCAATTCCCGGCGAATTCGCGCGTGAGTCCATTCTGCTATTGCTTCCGCTGTCTGTACCGCTAACCCGTGAAAGTAGAGATAGTCGGTATATTGATTGTTAGCAAATAGCTTTTGCGCGTACTCTGTAGCAATTTCTCCCACTGTCGCTACTTGCATGGGAAATACATCGATTTTACCCGATTCTTTGGGCGCGAAGAAATCCGCAATGCACAGCCGGCGCGCCGATTTTTGCCGGGGAAATGTGAATGTTGCAGCCACAGGCAAGATGCCTGTGCCACTCTCTGTTCCAGCCACAGGCAAGATGCCTGTGCCACTCTCTGTTCCAGCCACAGGCAAGATGCCTGTGCCACTTTCTGTTCCAGCCACAGGCAAGATGCCTGTGCCACTTTCTTTTGTGGGGTGGGCATCTTGCCCGCCACTGATTATTGTTTGCCCGCCACTGATTATTGTTTGCCCGCCACTGATTATTGTTTGCCCGCCATTCATAATTTCCGGGTCGTACAAATGCAAAGAATTGCCTTCAGCTTGACAGGGAAAATACCCGTAAATTGCTTGCGGCTGCAGTAACTTTTCAGTGATAATTTTGTGTTTCCACTCTTCCAATATGGGATAAACTTTCTCAGCTAAGAAAGCATCGTATTCTTCCCGCGATTGGTCTTTTGGCTTGCGGAACTGCCACTGACCGGCAACTAAAGCTTGCAAATCTAAGTGCCAGAAAATCTCCTCAAAGGGGATGTCTTCTCCCTGCAACAGTTTCGTCCCCCAGAAAGGAGGAGTCGGGCGATCGATATCTGCTGCAACTGCTTCGGATCGCCTGGTATCTATCACCACAGGAGTGTCAGCTTTCTTGGTATCTTCTACAGAAGTTTCTGGCGCCGCTTTAGCTTCTTTAACAGCCCCATTATCCTGCCCTATTTCATCTAAAAATCCTTGCAAATCTTCCCATTTACCAGCAGATTTGGCTGGCATGAGTTTGTCCATAAAGTGCAAGTCAGAAAACGCATCTTTGCCATAAACGACTTTACCTTTGTAGGTATTTTGGCAGTCTTCATGTACAAACTTGGGAGTCAAAGCCGCGCCCCCCAAAATTACCGGAACCGTGATTCCTTTCTGGTTGAATACTTCCAGATTTTCTTTCATGAATGCGGTTGATTTTACCAGCAAGCCACTCATGGCAATACAGTCGGCTTTGTGCTTTTCGTAGGCTTCGATGATATTGTCAACCGGCTGTTTAATACCCAAGTTAATCACTCTGTAGCCGTTGTTTGATAGGATAATATCAACCAAGTTTTTGCCGATGTCGTGAACGTCGCCTTTAACAGTAGCGATGATGAATGTGCCTTTGGCGTTGTCCCCGGATTCGGACTTTTCCATGTGCGGTTCTAAATAGGCAACTGCCGCTTTCATTGTTTCTGCTGACTGCAATACAAATGGCAGTTGCATTTGTCCCGAACCGAACAATTCTCCGACTACTTTCATCCCGTCTAACAAGAAGGTATTGATAATGTGGAGGGGGGGATAGGTTTCTAAGGCTTTGGCGAGTTGGATGTCGAGCCCAATGCGTTCGCCGTCGATGATGTGCTGCTTGAGACGTTCTTCTACCGGGAGGCTTGCGTCTTCTGTACGATCGCGCTTTGTAGTTTTGCCCGCAAACACGGTTGTCAGGTCGCCCAAGGGGTCGTAAACGCAAATTTCGCCGTCAAACTCCCGTTCGTCGTAAATCAGTTTACGGCAGATTTCTTGGTGTTTGGGGTCGATTTTGGCCAGGGGCAAAATCTTATTGGCGCTGACAATTGCCGAGTCCATCCCGGCTTGCATTGCTTCGTGCAAAAACATGGAATTCAAAACTTGCCGCGCCGCCGGATTCAAGCCGAAGGAGATGTTAGAAACTCCTAAAATTACGTGACAACCGGGCAATTCTTGGCGAATGCGGCGGATGGATTCTATGGTAGCTTTGCCGTTTTTTCTGTCTTCTTCAATCCCGGTGGAAATGGGCAATGCTAGGGTGTCAAAAAAGATTTCCTCGGCGGGAATTCCGTAGGCGACGGCGGCGTTATAGGCGCGTTGGGCGATCGCAAATTTTTGGTCAGCAGTTCTGGCCATCCCGTCTTCGTCAATCGTCCCGATAACTATGCCCGCGCCGTATTTTTTCGCCAACTCCAAAACTTGATAAAAACGCGGTTCTCCGTCTTCGTAGTTAGTGGAATTCAGCAAACATTTGCCGCCCGCCACTTTTAAGCCTGCTTCCATCTTTTCCCATTCTGTGGAATCCAGCATTAAAGGGAGAGTGGCATTAGTCACAACGCGGGAAACTAATTCTTTCATGTCTCGCACACCGTCGCGGCCGACATAATCAACGTTGACATCGAGAATGTGCGCGCCTTCTCGCACTTGTTCCCTGGCCATTGCTACTAAACCATCCCAGTCTTCGGCGTTTAGCAAATCGCGGCATTTTTTGGAACCGCTGGCGTTGAGTCTTTCGCCGACAATTAAGAAGGAATTATCTTGTTCGTAGGGTTGGGCGGTGTAAATTGAAGCGGCGGAAGGTTCCCAAGTAATTTCGCGGATTTTGGGTGTCAGAGTTTTGCCAATTTCTGATAGTTCGCGGATGTGATCGTAGCGAGTGCCGCAGCAGCCACCGATGACTTGCACGCCTAAGTCTTCGACAAAGCGCATCAAGGCCATTTTTAATTCTATGGGCGTGAGTTTGTAGTGCGCGTGCCCGCCGATGTTTTCGGGTAAACCAGCGTTGGGAACGCAGGAAACGACGAAGGGCGAATGTTCGGAAAGGTATTTGACGTGTTCTGCCATGCGATCGGGCCCGGTGGCACAGTTGAGGCCTAAAATGTCGATCGGGTACGGCTGCAAAATGGCTAGGGCGGCGCTGATGTCGGAACCGACTAACATTGTGCCGGTGGCTTCCATTGTGACTGATACCATTAACGGAATTCGCGCGCCTTTTTTCTTAAATACTTCTTCAATGGCATTTAATGCTGATTTAATTTGCAGCACATCTTGACAAGTTTCGACAATAAATAAGTCAACGCCGCCGTCATAAAGTCCTTCTGCTTGTTCGGCAAAAGCGGCGGTGAGTGTGTCAAAATCAATGTGTCCTAATGTTGGCAATTTGGTACCTGGCCCGATCGATCCTGCGACAAATCTCGGTTTTTCTGGCGTGGAAAATTCGGCGGCGATACCCTTGGCGAGTTCGGCCGCAGTTTTGTTGAGATAATATGCTTTGTCTGCCAAATCGTACTCGGCGAGCACGATGGAAGCAGCGCCGAAGGTGTCTGTTTCGATGACATCGGCCCCTGCTTCGAGGAATCCCCGGTGCACGTTGGCGACGGCTTCGGGTTTGGTGTGGACGAGATATTCGTTGCAGCCTTCGTATTCTTTGCCGCCAAAGTCTTCTGCGGTGAGGTTTTGGACTTGCAGGTTGGTTCCCATCGCGCCGTCGAAGACGATGACGGGGCGTGAGGGGTGGTGGAGTCGATCGAGGAATCTGCTATTCATAAGCGGTAAAAAAAACGCAGGTGCTATATATTTACAATTTTATCTATTGTGCAATATTGTCAACAATTATGTGACTGTTGGGAAATGACTAATCACCATGCCGATTTGAGATTTGGGATTTGGGATTTTGAATAAAAAAAACCAGCCCCCGGATTCATTCCGACGCGCAGGCTGACTGATGGGGACAATCCCCAATCTCAAATCAGATGACAATAGTTCGATCGTACCTGTAAGTGTGCGGGAAATGTCAGATTATTTCGAGGATGCTGTTGTGCGTGGAGATTTGGGGGAGAAGCGGGTGATTATCGGCTGCGAGGGGTTTTTTCGCTTAACAGTTGAGGAATTTTGCGAAAATGCGATCGAAATAATTAAAGGAGTGATGTTAAAGGGCGATCGGATTCTCGGCTATCTCGTAGTTATGCTGATAAGTGCGATCGCGATCGCTACTCCTGGTACAAGCCATTGTTTGAATGTTTCTTCTAATAATAAACGAAATTGGCTCAGATTCCATTGGCTGTTCATCAAAAGTCTCCTTGATGCAGTGAACCGATAGCTGATTGAATGGTAAGTGACAAAGAAGCGATAGCGAATGGAATTAAGTCAGTACGTGCAAAGCTATCCTTCTGGATAACTCGAAAAATTCACGAATTGGGTTTTGAGATCGTATTAAGGATGTAGAAACAACCAATATTCAATACTCCGGACAGTTTTTAAATAGGGATGCTTACGCAATAAAGCACAGAAGCGAAAAAACTGAGTGCTATCTGA
>NZ_JAUBUB010000090.1:17712-26566 GCF_036705265.1 Microcoleus sp. B4-C2 | reverse complement strand
AGAACTCTCCGACCTGAGACAAAAATCAAAAAATGATGCAGCCAGGAAAAATTTTCCCGATTTCCCAGAGCCGGCCGGAAGTTTCCTCTCGCTGGTTTAGAGATTCGTAATCGAACGGTCGTGGGTTCAAATCCCACCATCGGCTTAGGGTTTCAGCGATTTTTGTCTATCTTTAGTCTATGATTGAGCTCAAACTGTGATCAAAACGCAGTTTAACTGCTCAAAAATGCTCTCGGCTACTTTGCCGAGAGCATTTTTATTTGCCCTAAATCCTTGTGTGGTGGAGATGGTGAATTTTTAAAATCATATCGTTTCCGGTTGCATCGGTATTGTTCAAATGTCCAAACAGTCCGTTGTCATATCAATTCCGGTTGTATTATCGGAATGATGAAACCGCAGAGGACACAGAGGATACAGAGAAAGGGAAGAGAGAGATGAATAATTCCGATGCCAACGGATTTGATATCATATCGTTTCCGGGTTGCATTTGAATAATAAAATTGAGTCAACATTTAACACTCAACAATTCAGTTTTTCGACCCAGAGTCAACAGTCAACAGTTAACAGTCAACAGTCAAGAGGAGTGCAACCGGAATTGATATGACATCGTATTAATTCGGGGGCCGGGGGAGGCGAAAACTCAGGGGACTGAGGATTTGATTGAGAGTTCGCAGTTGTTGTGCAGTACCCAAACAAATCAGCATATCTCCTCCTTCGATCGCAGTTTCTCCGGTAGGCCCGACAATCAAAGTCCCGTCAGCGCGCCGCACTGCTAAAATCAAGGCCCCCGATTGCGATCGCAACTTGGCATCTCTCAAAGTTTCCCCAACGTAGACACAACTATTGGGATCGACCAAAAATTCCTCCATGTAAAAAGAACTATCAGTCCCGGTCAAAACACCGTCTAAAAAATCCATAACTTGAGGCCGCAAAGCAGCCGCCGCCATGCGTTTTCCCCCGGTAATGTAGGGGGATACGACGGCATCGGCGCCGCCCCGCTGCAACTTCTTTACGGCTTCTTCTGTGGTGGCGCGGGCGATCGCCCGTACTTTCGGATTCAGAGTTTTCGCTGACATGACAGTGTATAAATTCTCGGCATCCGAAGGCAAAGCTGCTACTATGCAAATTGCGCGATCGATCCCCACACTCAGCAAAATTTCGTCCAGAGTCGCGTCTCCTTGGACAGCCGTGTACCCCAGTGCCAAGGCTGCCTCAACCGACTGTACCGCCGAATCTATGACCACAAAAGGAATATTTTCGGCCTGAAATTCCAAAGCAATCTGGCGGCCAGTGCGCCCAAAACCGCAGAGAATGTAATGCCCGATCAAAGAATCTACCAATCGTCGCTGCTGCCTAATTCTTGCTCCTTCTTGAAAATATCCTTCAATCAGTGCTTCTGTAAAGCGGTTGACAATGAAACCAATCACAATCACGCCCATCAAAATCAGGCATATGGTAAACATTCGCCCGCGTTGACCGAGGGGCTGAAGTTCACCGTAGCCGACAGTTGCTAGGGTAAATACTGTCATGTAAGCGGCATCGAGCAAAGACCATTTTTCCACCTGCCAATACCAGAGAGTACCTGTGCAGAAAATGCCGCCCAGGGCGATGACTCCGCCCGTTAAGTCTTTTTGCAGGCGCTGGTACTTTTGTTCTAGAGTTGAATACACCGATCGGGCTTACCTATTACCTATTAGCTGCTACCAATTTTAACGATATCAGCCCTAGACGCAGGGGCGGTCAATCGATTTTAGATTTTCGATTTTAGATTTTCGATTGACCCCACGGATAAATGCGGGGGCTTGAGGATTTTAGATTTTCGATTTTGGATTGATTCCACGGATAAATCACGTGGCGGGTACCACCTTTGAAAATCTTGGTCAAAAAGCCAGTTTCTGCCTACATACTTTGCTGCAAAACTCACGAGTTTGAGTCTCAACCGGGTTTTTTTTGCCTAATGCCTGATTGAGTTTCAATCCCGTCGCAGAGGTGGCGATTGCTGGGATAGGCGATCGGATTTGTCTGAAAATAATTGCGGGCTCCATCGCAACCCTGCTGCAACAAATCGTCAAGATTAAAATTCCACAGCATCACCGTACCGTCAGCGCTAGCAGTAGCGATCGCTTTGCCGTCTGGACTAAAACTCGCACTCCAAACAGCATCCTTATTACCTTTTAAAGTTTTGAGCAATGTACCGTCAATGTTCCACAGCCTCACCATTTTGTCTGTGCTTGCAGATAGCAACATTTGACTGTCGGGGCTAAAGCTGATATTTGTCACTCCACTTGTATGCTTTAAAATACTTAGCGGTGTGCCGTCTTTGCTCCAAATTCTCGCAGTTCCCCCAGCACTTGCAGTCGCCAGCATTGCTCCATCTGGACTGAAAGCTACACTCATTATTTTATCACTTTCAATCTGTAAAGTTCGGAGCAATTTGATATCGGAGCTTGCTTCAATTGACTGCTGTTTTTGCAACTTTTCCACAATCTTTCTCAAACTCCAAAGTTTAACAGTGCCATCAGTAGCAGCCGCAGCAATTATCTGACCGTCTGGGCTAAAACTCGTGCTGGTTATCCAACCTCGCTCCACTTTTAAACTTAACAATTCTTCACCGTTTATTTTCCATAGCTTAACTGTTCCATCGGCACTTGCTGAAGCGATGATTTTACCATCTGGACTAAAAGAGACGCTGGTTATTTGACTGCGGTGTCCTTTTAAATCATGAATTAGTTTGCCATCTTTTTGCCAAATTTTGATAGTTTGGTCGTTGCTTGCTGAGACAAGTATCTGACCGCTAGCATTGAAAATAGCCCTGATAATTTTATCGGTATGCCCGGTTAAGGTTGCTTGAAAAGTTCCATTTGTTTGCCAAAGCTTGATATAATTGTCATCGGTAGCAGTCACAATTGTTTGACTGTCGGGACTGAAACTCACGAAAGCAAGGGTACTGGCTTGAGTCTGCAAGCGGCGGCGTTCCCGAAAGTTGTAAACGGCCTGTTCGAGGGCGATCGCCACTCGCATCTGAATATCTGAACTCACTCCGAGCGATCGTTTCATTTCTCTAACAGCTCTGATGCTTTCTAGCAAAGCTTCTTCTTTTTTATCCGCAGCAAATAGCGTTTCTGATAGCAAACTGAGAGTGAGAATTTTGTAGTTTCTTTCTTCGATTGACGGTTTTACCCAAAAAGTTACTATCAGGATTGATATTAATATGACTGCGGCTCCTGTAACTGTTTGCACTCTCAGTTGTTGCTCGCGCCAAAGTTTAGCTGCAATCACTTTTTTCTGCTTTTGTGCTTCGCTTAGTTCCTCTAATAACTTTTTTTCGCGGCGCAGTTGTTCAATTTCAGCTTGAGTTTGTTTTTCGCGATCGCGCAATTTGGCAAATTCCGCTTCTTGACTCGCACCTAAAAATTGATAATCTTGGGTGTTTAAGCTTTTATTTGCCGCCCACTGTCGGGCATCTTCCAGTGCTTGACCCCGCAACAAGCGAGATTCGTCTTGACAATTTGTAGCTATCCATGCTGTTAGGGATTCAGCATAGGGGCGCAAGTCGCCGAGCGCTTTTTCTACCCAGTTATGGCTGAATATAGCTGCGTAAATGCGGTTGGATACGGTTAATTTCCCGGCTCGTTTTACTACTAATCCGCTCAGCCGCAATTCTGTTTGTTCGGGAGTATCATCGGCGCAGATCCCCCCTACCAGGGCGGGCACGGGGGCACCGCCCCTACAATCGGGGGGTTCTGAAAGTGGCAATATTTTTTGATATAGTCCTAATAACCTACTGGCGCGGTGCGGACTTCTGAGAAGGCGATCGCGAATTGTTTTAATGTGTACCGGTTCATCGGATGATTCCCAATTATCAATAATATGAGATTGCACGATCTCGCTAATTAATAATTGATTTGTAGTAAAATTTTTAGTTTTGCTTTCATCCGTTGAATCTGATATAATAGAAGCAGACGCTAAATTTTTTAAATGGTGTAGAATCAGCTTGCAAAGCTTTTGAGTCAGAAATGGCTGCCCTCCAGTCCAGTCCAAAATCTCTTTTAAAACCTCTTGAGGATTCTCTACTTTTCCCTCAAATCCCTTTGCTAAAGGCAGAGCTTCTTGTAAGTTAAAACCGTGCAATTCAATAGGTAAACCGATATTGAAGGGCGTGCGAGTTGCATCGCTAATTAAATCCGATGGGGTAGCTACTCCCAGCAAAGCAAATGTAATGCGCTGGTATTCTGAATTGTGAGCGCGTTTATTGTAGCAACATCTAATTAATGCAAAAAAATCGTCTAGCGGTTCTTGGAAACTCAGAACGCTATCAATTTCATCAATAAAAATGACCAGGTTTTGAGAAATTTTGACCAGCAGCAATTCTTCAATTAACTCTCCTAAGCGCTGCACCGGCGACATCAACTCTCTCTCCCGCCACCAAGCCATAAACTCGACTGGGTTAAACAGGTTGAAACTGCACAAGAGTTTGTAAGCGACGCCGCCGTACCACTTATCTAGAGAGACTTGCTGGTTGCCAATGTCCGAAAGGTCGATCGTAGCACAAGCAATGCCATCAGCGGAGAGTTTTTGTACCGTTCGCACCAGCAAACTGGATTTGCCCATTTGTCGGGAATTGAGAACGTAACAAAACTCTCCAGCTTTCAGGGCTTGATAAAGTTCTGAGTCAGCTTGTCGCACTACATAAGTAGGTGCATCTTGCGGGAGACTGCCGCCGATTTGATATTGGTAATCGACTGTCATGATCTTGCCTATAATTAGATTATCTGGTCACTTGTGTTGTGCCTGTGCTACAAGCAAGTTTACCATTTTCATAGGTGGGTTCCGCTGGTTTAATTGTACCGGGAGAATCAGCTTGGCAGAATATGGATATTGTTGTTATTATTCCATCTTTAGCAGCCTTGGGCTCAATTTTTTTAACAGGAACTAGAAAGACACCGCCGACATAACTCTTAAGTTGTGGTTGCTTGGAGACTCCATAATTAAAAGCAGTTTGCTTTGTGGCGCGAACTGAATACTTGTATTTTGTTGTCTCCGTTTTTATCCCAATTTCCAAAGCATTAACAGAAGTGGCAAAAGCACTTTTTTCAGCAAAGTGAGCTTGCTGCGCCTTGTTCATTGAGCTCACATACTGTTTTGCTTCCGACTGCTTGCTTCTATTGGTATTATTTAGATAAAATGGCAGAGCTATCCCATTCATTACTCCAATACCGGCTATAAGTAATAAGCATCCACAACCGCGACAAGCTGCATTGCGAACTATTGATTCTTGATTATTAGTCATGGTGTTGTCTCCTTAAATGGTATATACAATGCGAATTAAAGTCGGCGAGGCAGAGCCTCTGGATCTGCGTTACCAGGAAGAGCCTGGTAACGAGGAAAACGAGGAAAACGAGGGAATACTAATCTCTAAGCTCGCAGCTTTTGTACTTCTTTACGCTCGACGGATGTTGGCTGAATCACTTTACTGCCGATCGCAAAATCGCGCAATTCCACTCTCGTAAACTTCACACCCCAAGGATCTGTCGTTGTATCCAACTCCTCGACTAAAGCATTATTAATCTCATGTCGAGCCGTGTAGAGTTCCTCAACAGATAATTTAGCAAGGTGAGTCCGAATTGAAAGAATCAGCATATTTAACATCGCTTCCTTGAGATTCTGCACTTTGTAGGAAGCTTTTTCTAAGTCAATGATTCGCCAGTACACAATAAAATCAACGGTGACGGAAACCCGATCGCGCGTCGTGCATTCTTGCGGTGACAGCCTTAAAATTTGCTCGCGCAGAGTTTGTTTATAGGCGACTTGTTCGACAAAGGGAATCAAAAAGGTTATACCCGGTTCGAGTTTCTTGCGATCGTACTTTCCGAAAATTTCGACTAACGCCTCATCTCCTTGACGGACGATTTTTACGCTGCTGGCTAAGGATACTCCGGTGATTGCAAACAAAATCGTCAAAAAATAGTGATACATAGTGAATCTCCTGCTAATTTTAAGCTGTGAACTAAAGATGATAGGATTTGCACATTGGGATTTAGAAACCGGGTTTTTTACGAAAATATTTCGTTAGAGCCCGCAGATTCGGTAAAAAACCCGGTTTCTCAACACAGCGTGCGTAATTCCTGAATGAATTGAGGTTAGTGCCAAGGTTTAGCCGTTGATGTGAATTAATCTGTCAGGTACAACAATCAACGTGTTTCCTTCGCGGCGCAAAACATAAACTTTTTGTCGGGGTGCGATCGCCCCTTGGGAATCTTCATTGCGAGCTTTCCAGGAAGCCCCTTCATAAATCACCATTCCGGTTTCTCCGGGGAAAATTTCGGAGATTGTTGTCGCTTCCGTGGCTTCGGGAATGACAAACTTTTTGCGAACAATGAAAATCGGTCGAATCCAGATGCTCAGCGCGAGGGCTATCCCCATCCAGTAGAAGATTTGCCAGTCAAAATCTTCATACATTATGTTCGCCCAACTAAACTGAAATGCTACAGATCCTCTCCACAAAATAAATGATTCAATTACAGCCGAAGCTCCCATCATTAGCAGGTAAAATCTGTATTTTTGGGGCTGAGTTTTGATGATTAATAGCTCCATCGCACTAAGCACAACTCCGAGTAGCAACCAGAATAGGGGCGGGGTGAAGGCGAAACCTGGTTGATTAGTGGCTGAAGCCAGCGACCAAATTAGGATAGAATACACAATGCTTTTACCTCGTTTTGATGGGATTCAACCTTGTTATTTCTAATCTAATCAGGCGGCTATTTGAGTTGGCGACTGAGTTATTTGAAAAATCATCGACTTTTCATCGACTTTTCATCGACTTTAGGGGCGGTTGGCATTTATGATGGTTTCAGTGTTTTGATTGTGATAAGCAATGCCACGATCGCTAAGGGTGCGCGAAGAGTGCATTCGCGCAGTTAAATCCTGTCTCCTGAGAAATGGCTTTCCCAGTCAGAAAATTCTGGCTGAGGATTTAGGGATGGCCCAATCTACAGTCAGCCATTTTCTGAATGGCAAACCTGTGGATTATGCCAATTTCATCGAAATTTGTCGCGGATTGGGGCAGGAATGGCGCGATATAGCCGATTTTGAGGCGAATTCAGAGCCAGAGGAGGTAGTGCTGGTGAGGGCTAAAGTGGCGATCCTCTTCGTTGGCGTAGCCCCCGTAGGGGCGGGCTTTCCTTCGGATCGCTTCGCTAACGCCAACGTCCGATCGACCTCACACAACACCCTTTCCCAGCAGTTACACCAAGCTTTGAGTGCGGGAGGTCACGAAGTCTTTTTTATTAACAACAGCAGCGACTCAGCCTCATATTTAAAGCGTTGCGATTATTTGCTGTTGCTGATTTCGGAAGAATCGGCCGCTAGCGAAATGATATTGGAACAAGTGCAGCTAGCCAAAGAATTGCACAATCTAACTTCTCACAAACCAGCAATTTTACCGATTTTAGTTGAATTAAATACACCGCTTTCCTTTGACTTACTCAGCTATTTAGCAGGAATTCAGCCCTGGCTGTGGCGCGGTGTTGGCGACTCATTTAAGTTAATATCACAAATTTTAACCCTTATCAAAGAAGGTCGCACCTCGTTAACTGCCGACCATGAATTGGCTGTAGAGTGGAAAGTAATTACTAGCACCAAACAGTCAATAATTCAACCCCTGCCAGCAGCGCCGCCAGAATTGCCGGGAGGACAAGTTGAACTCACTTCTTGTTTTTATATCGATCGCCCTCCCATCGAATCCCGCTGTTACGAGACGATCGCCCAACCGGGAGCCCTGATCCGTATAAAAGCGCCCAGACAAATGGGCAAAACTTCCTTGATGGCGAGGATTTTGCATCACGCAGAAGTGCAAGGTTCTCGCACGGTAGCGCTGAGTTTTCAGCTAGCTAATCGGAAAATATTCGCTAATTCAGATACATTTTTGCAGTGGTTTTGTGCTAGCATCGGTCAAGAGTTAGGAATGCTGGAGCAGTTGCCAAAGTGTTGGGAATTAGCCGATTTGATTGGCAGCAATCAGTGCTGCAAGGCTTATTTTGAACAGTATTTGCTGTCTGAATCCTCAAAACCTCTGACGTTAGGCTTGGATGAGAGCGATCGCCTGTTTGAATCGCCGGAAATTGCCGATGATTTTTTTGGCTTATTGCGAGCTTTGCACGAAGAAGCAAAACGGCGCGATATTTGGAAAAAGTTTCGCTTAATTGTGGTGCATTCGACGGAAGTATATATTCCGCTGGATGTGAATAAATCGCCGTTTAATGTGGGTTTACCGATTGAATTGCCAGAGTTTAATTCCCAGCAAGTGCAAGATTTGGCAAAGCGACACGGATTGAATTGGAGTGGGAATGAAGTTGCAGAATTGATGGGGTTAGTGGGCGGAAATCCTTATTTAGTGCGACTAGGAATGTATCATATTTCGCGTCAAGATGTGACTTTAGGTCGGTTAGTGAAAGAATCTGCAACTGAAGCGGGAATTTATAGCGATCATTTGCGGCGGCATTTATGGAATTTAGAGAAATATTCGGAATTAATGGAGGGGATGAGAGAGATTGTGAGTATTTCCCAGCCAGTTAGATTGAGGTCAGAATTGGGGTTTAAGTTAAATAGTATGGGGTTGGTGAAATTGGATGGAAATCATTGCATTCCGAGATGTCGGTTGTATCAGGAGTATTTTGGCGATCGGCTAGGTTGATAGTTAGAGGTTGTACCAGTCTCAAGAACGGGCAAGATGCCCGTTCCACAAGAAGATTGAGTTTTTTAAGAACGGGCAAGATGCCCGTTCCACAAGAAGATTGAGTTTTTTAAGAACGGGCAAGATGCCCGTTCCACAAGAAGATTGAGTTTTTTAAGAACG
>NZ_JAUBUB010000090.1:15904-17612 GCF_036705265.1 Microcoleus sp. B4-C2 | reverse complement strand
TTTTTAAGAACGAGCAAGATGCCCGTTCCACAAGAAGATTGAGTTTTTTAAGAACGAGCAAGATGCCTCTTGCACAACAAAATTGAGTTTTTTAAGAACGAGCAAGATGCCCGTTCCACAAGAAGATTGAGTTTTTTAAGAACGAGCAAGATGCCTCTTGCACAAGAAAATTGAGTTTTTGTGGAACGGGCATCTTGCCCGTTGCTAAACAGGTGATTGAGAAGGAAGCCTGATATAAGTTAATACCAATTTCCCTAAACGTTGTTACCTTTACTCACAAGTTGAAAAGGGTATGAGACGGTAGCGGTCAAATCTCTATCAATGGAAGGGTGTATGCGGCTGACAGATTCGCTATCTTGAAAGTAATGAGCCAGAATCATCAGCAATCTTCAACGGTTGGCTGTTTGGGCAGGCAGCACAATAATCAAAGTCATAACATAAGTTGATTCCATGCAAAACACGGCAGATTTACTCCCCAAAATAGACTCGCCGAGTCTTCCCAAAAAGCAATCCGCACTCCCAAATTATGAAGCAGCCGATCGCCAATTTGTCAATTTGCTAGAAGTCGAGGATTTAGACAAGACGGTGGCGGCAAAACCGTTACTTGTCAGCGATTTTGAAAGCGCGATCGCCTATGCAATTCAAGCAGCTTACCAACAGGAACCGGGCGATGAGGCCGCTCACCGCTTCTTGCAGCGCATACTTTACCGCATCAACCGCCTCAACTTGTTTTGGTACGACGATTTGCGCCGCTACAATAACGAGCGATCGCACTATTTGCGTTCCGTGCGCGATCGCATTGAGGAACCTTGGCAGCAGTGGGAAATCGCACAAATCGACGTTGCAGCGCTGCAAAAATTGCCGGATGTCAAGCAAGCGCTGCGCGATCGCGCGGCCGCCGATGTCGATCCTCCGCTAACTGAGATCGATCGCTACCAGCGGGAACAGATGACTGAAGAGGGATACAAACACCTGCTGGCGATCGCCTCCTTCGACGGTTTAGTGGAAGCCAGCCGTGTTTCTCGCATCATCGGCGGTGCCGGCAACGAAATTCAGTGCACCCTTACGCGAGTGCTGATCGAAGAATACGGCGGCGGTCGCCTCCCGCGCAAGCACTCGACCTTTTTTGCTCAAATGCTGGCAGAATTCGATATGAGTACGGAACCGGAAGCGTACTTCGATTTAGTGCCTTGGGAAGTGCTCGCAAGTATTAATCACAACTTCCTGCTGACGGAACGCAAGCGCCATTTTCTGCGCTATAACGGCGGACTCACATATTTTGAGGTGGCGGGGCCTGTGGCTTACCGCAATTATCTAGCCGCCGCCCAGCGTTTGGGCCTCTCGCACGCTGCGATGGGTTATTGGGAACTCCACATCAAAGAAGATGAACGTCATGGCCGGTGGATGTTGGATGAAGTGGCGATCCCGCTGGTTGATAGATACCCGCAGGAGGCGTGGGAGCTGGTGTTGGGGTACGATCAGGAGAAGTCGATCGGCGATCGGGCTGCTGCTGCTGTGGTGCGATCGATCCAAGCGGCAGAACGGAATTAACAGCTATATCCTAGGGTGGGTCAGAGACTGATGCACCCTAGATTGTGCACCGTTCTCAATAAGCCTTTTAGGAACAGGCAAGATGCCTGTTCCACAAGAAATACACTCTTTGTGGAACAGGCATCTTGCCTGTTGCTGACCATAGTGGAACAGGCAT
>NZ_JAUBUB010000090.1:2210-15804 GCF_036705265.1 Microcoleus sp. B4-C2 | reverse complement strand
CTTGCCTGTTGCTCAAAAGGTGGAACAGGCATCTTGCCTGTTGCTCAAAAGGTGGAACAGGCATCTTGCCTGTTGCTCAAAAGGTGGAACAGGCATCTTGCCTGTTGCTGTATTTTAGAATGCTGTCATTAACTGAATGAGCTCGATCGACAAATCTCTTTGCGACTTTTGGTGCTTCTTAAACAAAACTCCAGCCAGCAGATAGATGTTTTCCGAATAAAAAGCCATTCCCTGTTCTCTGAGAGTGGCGATCGCGCTTTTCACCTTCGGTTCCGAGCTATAATAGCCAAAATTTAAAGGTGCAATTTCAAAATTCGCAACCGAGTAGCCTCGATCCAAGGCATAATCGATCAAACCCACAGGATTAGAATAGCTAGAAACCATCAGCAAAACTTCATCGCAGCCCAAAGATAAAAGTTTTTTAGCAATTGTCGAACCATCACTCCCGCCGTGCAACAGAGGCTGGTAAATCTTATCATCCACCGCCGGCAAGTAAGGCGGATTTGAGATGACACAATCCGCCGACTCGTATAAAGGCGAATCAAAAAAAGAGCAATTGTTGACGGTGTATCGTTCGCTCAGTTCATATTGCTTAATTTGAGACTGAGCAATTTTCCAAGCTACATTATTTAGCTCAAATCCCTGTATCGTCCCATCAAAATCACTTCTCAGCAAAGACTTAATAACTGGACTTCCCTCTCCTGAACCAAACTCTACGATAAGTCGAGAATTGTCACTAGCATTTAACACTAAACTTTCCAAGCAGTGCGCGTAAAAATCCGATTCTTCCGGGCAGTGGAATACCTGTTTGAGAGGATGGGATGAAGTGAGCATAAATTCTGTAACAAAGTTTACTTTCTTTTTAAATTATCCAATAAGTAATATTGCAGCCATCTGTCGCAAGAGCTATTTTATCAACTTGTGCAATCTATCTCTTCCTGTTTTACCTGGTGCGAGAGAAGAACTATTACTGCCGGCAGACTATCCAATTAACTAGATTAATCCGAATGACAGATTGCAATTAGAGCGATTGCTGGTGAGATAGTACCTAAGCTAATAATTGTAAATTTTAATAGTGTCAGATATGACCTTTTTTAATTATTCAGTTCCGCCTCTGCGGCGGAAACAGCTTAACATCGAGGTTCAGGAGTTAGAAGGGCTTTGGCAGGTTCAGTTTCCCCTTGGCAAAGATCGATTTTATTCACAATTTTATACTTGTCTCGATCGTACTTGCTTGCTGTGGAGCTTGCTGTTAATACCCATATTCGGCACAGCACAATTTTTTTCGGTGAGTTGGATGCTGCAAGCCGGTTTGTGGTCAGCGCTCAGCCTCGTAGGTACAGCCGCAATGGTAAGCATGACATACTCTTGGGTCAAAATAGAACGCCTGCTTTGGGTGCTTTACGGTTGGGTAATACTAATGTTATTAGGATTGCTGCTGACCGATTTAGCAATTTTTCTCAGTTGGGGAAAAGTATTGGCGAATCTCTGTCCCCTGTGGTTGGGAATGAGCGGAATAGGGTATTTGGGGACTGGATTTGCAGTGCGATCGCGCGCGCTTTTAGCTGCAAGTTTACTTCACCTGGTGGGAATTTTGATTTTGCCTTACACGGGCGGTTGGTCTTTCCTATTTACGGGAACCGTAATGGTATTTAGCTTGCTGGTTTTAGCCGAATTGCAATGGGATATGCGCCAGCCGATTAACAGGCTCGATTAACTTGTGTACCACCGCGATTCCAACAGCTATCAACGTCAAGCATTAATCACAAGTGATGAGTACATTGCTAATGACTGATGAGATCATGCCCGCTAGAATAACGTCACTGCAATTGGTTGGTAGTGAGGATTCTTCGTTTTCATCAAAAGTTGAGGAATGAAGCCCTCACTACACAGCTAATAGGGGTTATGTTAGCGGACACGATATAGCAATCCTCGCATCAGTTGTACAAATATGTAGGGGTAGTGCTAAGAGTGCCTACCCCCCACTGATCGGGGCAACCACGGGGGGTTTGCCCCTACAAAAATTACACAATTCATTTAGGATTGCTATATTACTGATGGCTGATAACTAATTGCCACCAGACTGTACAGATTTGCGGGTTTGGTTAGTATCGTCGCCCTTGTGATGCCACGTGCCACCTTCGCCTTTAACATATTCAGATTTTACACTGTTCCAAGCAACGCTAGTAGCACCATCTGCGCTCATTCCATCTTCGCTAGCGCTCTTAAAAGCAGCCTGAAAAATTTGTTGAGATCCTTGGGGGAGTTCTTGTGCTTCCGAAGGTAAGGTGTCAAATTGTTGTTCTGGCATAATGACCTCTAATTATTAAACAGAAATTAAATCTTATATACTATAACCCTCTCCTTTCCTCTCTCTAAAAGCAAGTTTTAAACCCCATTATTTTCATCCCTGCGACAGATGTAATCTTAAAGTTATTCGCACCCCGAAAACTAATTGACTTGCCGTTGCAGGTTCAGCCGTATTTGGGTAATTTATTTTGTGAAACAGTCATTAATCTGATTTCGGCTTTTTCACTTGCGAATTTAGAAAAACCGATGAATATTAGATAGCGAATTTTGGGAATAATTCGATACAGCGTAGTTTATTTTGGCTTGTACAATGTGTTAAAAAATAAGCGCTATTTCGCATAGTTTTGGCTTTACTATATCAGAGTTTAGCCGATCGCACTCACAAGCAATTCTGACGACTGCGCCGCCGCTGGTTAATTGAATCTCGCGCGGGCCGCACTCGGATAGCCCTCAGTCCGCCTTGCTGTTTAACGAAAGTCAAATACCAGTCAAAAGCCTTGCTGTTGCCTGGTTATAGGCGCTATAGGACTATGAGCGATCGGGCGTCTTGAGATAATTTAGTTTCCTGATAAAGTTTGATCGGTATGCTACGAGGGGCAAAATAGCCAGCAGCAAGTTAAGGAAAAATAACGCTCATAAAATTTGAAACTAACTCCTATGGCGTAGCGCTAACCCAAAATTGAGGGTGAGAAAATCAATAATTTCTGTCTCAAAGCACCAGCCGCCGGAGAAAATTTATAGGAAGAACCGCGCGGTTGTCTCAGAAACCCAGTTGATTCCTATATGTCTGGTGACTCAACCCAAAATTTTTCAGATCAACCCGCTTTTTATCCCCTGTAGACAAATTTTTATTTAGCTAGTCTGCCGCCCCATCAAATATCATCCACCACCTGAAATAAAACGCCATTTTGCCAAATATTCCTAAAGATGAATGGCGAACTGGAAGCATACCTAATAGCTTATAAACTGTTAACGCGGCGGTCTAATTTATCCGTGGGAAATAATCGAGGAAACGGGACTATATATACTCCTTTACCTTCATTATTCCGCAGCAAAGGTTAGAAAAGTTGCACGTTAAGCTGTCAATTTTACCCTGCGGTTTTGGCATCACAAGCGATCGCAGGTATCTACGTAAAAGCAAGCATTACCATGAAATCTTCTAAATTGTTGAAAGTTGTTTTAGCAAGCGCTTGTACTTTAGGTTTAGCAACGGTTTCCTTCGCAGTGCCTGCTTCTGCCCAGTCAGGCGGTGCTGGAAGCGGTGCAGGCACAACTGGTACAGGCACAGGCACAACTGGTACAGGCACCGGCACAACTGGTACGACAGACGGCACGACTGGCACCGGCACAACCGGTACAACAGACGGCGCGACGGGCACGGGTACAACCGGCACGGGTACAACAGGCACGGGTACAACCGGTACAACCGATACGACGGGCACTGGCACAACCGGTACAACCGATACAACCGGCACTGGCACAACCGATACAACCGGGACAGGTACAACCGATACAACCGGGACAGGTACAACCGATACAACCGGCACTGGCACAACCGGTACAACTGGCACAGGTACAACGGGTACAACTGGCACAGGTACAACGGGTACAACCGGGACAGGTACAACGGGTACAACCGGTACAACCGGGACAGGTACAACGGGTACAACCGGGACAGGTACAACGGGTACAACCGATACGACGGGGACGGGTACAACTGGGACAGGTACAACGGGTACAACGGGTACGACGGGCACGGGTACAACCGGTACGACAGGTACAACCGGTACAACCGGTACGACAGACGGTACGACATCGACGCCGGCTGATACTAATTCGGGAGTTTTGAGTGCTCGGCGCGATCGCCCCAACAATTTCGGGTGGCTGGGTGCCTTGGGCGCGTTTGGTTTGATCAACTTGTTTCGGAAAGACAGTACACCCTCCCCTCGGTAGTTTCGGGCGATTCCCTACGGGATAGCTTCGCTTCACATACTTTTGAAAACAACTTAGAGGCTTAGAAATTCATGACTTCACTCAATCGCAAAAGTTTGTTCAAAAAATTGGTCAAAGTTGCCGGAATTGCCGGCGTTAGTTCCTTGATAGCTGTGCCGGGATTCGCAGAATTAAACCGCCAGACTCACGGCTTCAACCAGTCGGGCGATCGAGTTCTTGAGCTTGCTGATAACGCTACCGACGATGCTACTACTCCCAACACTCCAAATACCCCCACCAACAACACTCCCGGCCGTTCTCCAAATAGCCCCATCAACAACACTCCCAGCCGTTCTCCCAACACTCCAACAGGTGGCGAAACTTCGCCTAATTCTCTCAGCAGCCAAGACAGAAACTTTGCCATGCAAGCAGGTCAAATTGGTATGATGGAAGTGCAGCTCGGCAGATTGGCAGTGCAGCGCGGTTCTAGTGCTAGTGTGAAACAATACGGGCAAGAAATGGTTGAGGAACACACCCAGGCTAATGAAGAATTGATGCAGTTAGCAATGCAAAAAGAGGTAAAACTGCCAACCGAAATGAGTACCCAGAACAAAGCTTTGATGGAGCGACTTTCGGGACTCTCTGGTACAAGTTTTGACAGGGCTTATAAGCAGGCTATGATCGACAGCCACAATCAGGCTATTGCTTTGTTTCAAGCTCAATCTCAACAGGGACAAGATCCCGAATTGAAGGCTTGGGCCACCCAAAAGTTGCCGAACCTTCAGGCGCACTTGCAAATGGTTAACCAAATGTTGGCAGATACCAGTCAGCCGTAATATCAGGTAGAGGAGGTAGAGTGCGATCGCCTAAAAGCCGATCGCACTCTACTTTTCCTAATTCGAGACTTAGCCTAAATTAATCATTTTTTAACAGACAGGCGTTCGATCGCCCGATCGCGGAAACAAGCAAGTGCGATCGGGCGATTTATTCAAACAACACCAAATTAATTAGTCCTCAGTGTCCACAAAAACAGTCACAGCCGCCACAGCGATTAACATTTCATCATTTTTATCATTCAGAGAGGCGATCGCCCTTCCTGGCACAATCATGCCCCCTTGCTCCACAATCAGAGTTTTGCTGCCAAAAGGCAGCACCGCCAACACCTCCTGTTCCCGCACTTGTTCCGGGTAAGGAACAGCCACCTTAACCTCAACAATCATCTGATTCGGGTCAGTCAAACCCGCCACTTCCCAGACGCCTAGGAGAGCATTATGGGCGATCGCATTTCGTACAGCCCTTGCACAGGCTACAGTCGGTTCCTGCCCGTGCTGGTCTATACCCATCCCCATTTCAATAATGAAACATTTACGTGCCATAGTTGCCCCTTGGTTGATTTTTATTTTTAGTTGATCGCAGTTTTTCCCAAAACAATTATCAACCAAAATGACCGCACTTTATATTATTTTATCGATTCCTCGAATAACACAATAATCATCTCATTTAATCAAAAAAAGGTAACTTTTGACCAGAGCCAAACTGATATCAAATCAGTCCTTGTAAATCTAAAATCTCAAATCTCAAATCTAAAATGGTATAACTTATGGTAATATAACCAAATTCAGCTTTCCTAGCGGACTGCAAAACTCATCGCCAGCTTGAATCATGGATAGTTTTCTACCAATTGCCTACTTTCAAAACCAATTTCTCCCATTTACCGACGCCAAAATTTCCATAGCCACCCACGCACTGCACTACGGAACCGGAGTTTTAGGCGGGTTGCGGGGAATTCCAGACCCCCAAAATGCCGATCGAATATTGCTATTTAGATTAGACCGCCACTGTCAAAGATTAAGTCAAAGTGCCAGCTTCCTCCACTGCGATTTGCCAGCTAGCAAAATTCAACAAATAATTATTGATTTTGTCCAGAAAAACAAACCAACAAAATCATTTTATATCCGCCCTTTTATCTACACATCCAGTTTAGGAATTGCCCCCCGACTGCACAACGTAGAAACCGACTTTTTTGTCTACGGATTAGAACTTTCCGACTATTTGCCCAAAGAAGGAGTCAACTGTAGAATTAGCTCTTGGTACCGCCAAGAAGACCGCAGTTTGCCCTTAAGAGGTAAAATTAGCGGCGCCTACATCACCTCAGCTTTAGCCAAAACCGAAGCAGTAGAATCCGGCTTCGACGAAGCTATTATGATGAACACTCAGGGAAAAGTCAGCGAAGCTTCAGGGATGAACATATTTGTCGCCAGAAACGGTAAATTAGTTACTCCCGGTTTCGAGCAAGATATTCTCGAAGGAATTACCAGAGACAGCGTAATCACAATCGCCAGAGACTTAGGAATTGAAGTCATAGAAAGACCCGTTGATAGATCAGAACTGTTGATTGCAGACGAAATTTTCCTCTGCGGAACCGCAGCCAAAATTACGCCAATTAAGCGAGTAGAAAACTATCATTTGCCCAAAAACCGACCCATCACCGAAAAGATTTTGGACAAACTGACGGAGATTATCGAAAATCGCGACAGCAATTATAAAGAATGGGTATTTCCGATTAATCTTAATTAACCGAAAATACCTGTCCTCGTAGAAGCGAGTTCACTCGTGCACTCGTTACCAGGCAGAGCCTGGTAAAGCAGATCAGGAGGCTCTGCCTCCACATTTCATGGCAGCCATGCGAGGCAGAGCCTCTAGATATCGGTTCCCAAGCACAGCCTAAGAACCCGTTGTTGTGGAGCAGGCATCTTGCCTGCTTCCTGCTAGGAACTACCGGCACAAAACAGCCGCATGATGCCGAATGTGATCCTCCATAAAACTAGCTATAAAATAATAGCTATGATCGTAACCCTCCTGCATTCTTAAAGTTAGCGGCTGTCCGGCTTTTGCACAAGCTTCCGCGAACACTTCCGGCAACAACTGCCCGTCAGCAAGAAAGGAATCAGCAGTGCCGCAGTCAATTAGAATCGGACGGTTGTATCGCGCCTCAAGCACCAATTCGCTAGCATCCCAAGCCTTCCACATCTCTTTGTCGCTGCCGAGGTAGTTTGCCAAAGCTTTTTGTCCCCAAGGGCAGCTCATTGGCGCGGAAATAGGCGCAAAAGCGGAAACTGAAAGATAGCGAGATCCATTTTTCAACGCGCAAATTAAAGCCCCGTGTCCGCCCATCGAATGACCGAAAATTCCTTGTTTTTCCGGTATCGCTGGAAAATTTTCGGCGATTAAATTTGGCAATTCATCAACCACATAACTGTACATTCGATAGTGAGCATTCCAAGGTGCGGCTGTCGCATCAACATAAAAACCTGCACCACTTCCTAAATCCCAATCGTCATCTTCCCCAGGGATGCCAGTATTGCGCGGGCTAGTGTCGGGCGCAACCAGCATTAACCCATATTTTGCCGCAAATTGTTGCGCCCCCGCTTTTGCCATAAAGTTCTCTTCTGTGCAGGTTAAACCAGATAGAAAATACAAAACTGGTACGGGTTGAGATAAAGCTTGCGGGGGCTGATAAACTGCGATTTTCATCTCGCTGTTGCAGGTTGAGGATTGATGGCTATAAAAGCCGAGTTTGCCACCGAAAGTTTTCTGTTCTTTGTGCAGTTTTAGGGAGTCTGATATCATGTTAATTCTATTTCATTTTTGAATTAGATTTTTTTTAACCGCAGAGGGCGCAGAGGGCGCAGAGGAAGAGGGAAGAGAGAAAGATTTTTGTTCAAAATGTCAAAACTGTGCGAATTACTTCGCCTTTGTGCATTAAATCAAAGGCTTCGTTGATTTTGTCGATCGGCATTACCTGAGTTACCAGACTGTCAATATCAATTTTACCGTCCATGTACCAATCCACAATCTTAGGCACATCAGTTCGGCCTTTTGCGCCACCAAAAGCCGTCCCTTTCCAAACCCTACCAGTTACTAGCTGAAACGGGCGGGTACTAATTTCTTGACCAGCTCCCGCTACCCCGACAATTACGCTCACGCCCCAACCTTTGTGGCAGCATTCTAAAGCTTGGCGCATCACATTAATGTTGCCGATACATTCAAAACTGTAATCTGCTCCGCCTTTGGTTAAATCTACTAAATAAGGCACTAAATCGCCTTCGACTTCGCGGGGATTGACAAAGTGAGTCATGCCGAATTTTTCCGCCATCTCTCGCTTGTCGGGGTTCAAGTCTACGCCGACAATCATGTTAGCTCCCACCATGCGAGCTGCTTGAATTACATTCAAACCCACGCCGCCCAAACCGAAAACTACCACATTAGAACCAGGCTCTACTTTCGCAGTATTAATGACAGCGCCGATGCCAGTTGTTACGCCGCAGCCGATTAAACAAACTTTATCAAAAGGAGCATCTTCGCGAATTTTGGCTACCGCAATTTCTGGCAATACTGTATAATTAGCAAAGGTAGAAGTTCCCATGTAATGGTATAGTTTCTGCCCATCTATGGAAAATCGGCTCGTGCCGTCGGGCATCACTCCCTGGCCTTGAGTCAGGCGAATTGCTTGACAGAGGTTAGTTTTGCGGCTCAAACAATATTCGCAGTTGCGGCATTCAGGAATGTAGAGAGGAATTACCCGATCGCCCACTTTGACACTCGTGACTCCCGGCCCAACTTCTGCGACAATCCCGGCTCCCTCGTGGCCTAAAATAGCCGGAAACAAGCCTTCTGGATCGGCACCGGAAAGAGTGTAAGCGTCAGTGTGACAAACACCCGTGGCTTTAATTTCCACCAGCACCTCTCCAGCCCTCGGCCCATCTAGATCAACCGTTTCAATGCTCAAAGGTTTGCCGGCACTGCGAGCAACTGCTGCTTTTACTTTCATGCTTTCTCCCTGCTATCGATTTGTCAATTCACCAGTCATTCGATTTTAGATTTTAGATTTTAGATTTTGGATTGACCCCACGGATTAATTCGGGGGCTTGAGGATTTTAGATTTTGGATTGACTTGCGCGAGATAAATCACGTGGCGGGTACCACCTTTGAAATTATTGGTCAAGATGTATTGTATTACTTAATGTCAAAATTGGAGCAAATCTATGACAAAATTAATTGTAATTACCGGAGTCAGTCGCGGTCTAGGTCTTGCCATGACCGAAAAGTTTATTGAATTGGGACATACAGTTGTGGGATGCGCCCGTTCTTCCGAAGCGGTGGAAAAACTCCAACAAAAATATAGTGCGCCCCACCATTTTACTTGTTTGGATGTCACCAACGACGATCGAGTAAAAGCTTGGGCCACAGAAATGCTGGCAAAAAATGCTCCGCCAGATTTGTTAATTAATAATGCAGGCGTAGCTAATCATCTCGCGCCCCTTTGGAATATCAGCAACGAAGAATTTTCTCAGGTAATTGATGTTAACATTAAAGGTACAGCTAATGTAATTCGTCACTTTGTCCCGGCAATGATTGCTCGAAAAAGCGGCATAATTGTCAACTTTAGTTCTGGTTGGGGAAGGTCAACTTCGCCGGAAGTCGCGCCCTATTGCGCTTCCAAGTGGGCAATAGAAGGACTTACGCGATCGCTCGCTCAAGAATTGCCCGCAGGTATGGCAGCATTTCCTTTGAATCCGGGGATAATTCACACCGATATGCTAGACATTTGTTTCGGAGAAGATGCGGCAAATTACCCATCAGTCAAAGCATGGGTGCAAAAAGCTGTTCCTTTCTTACTAAAACTAAAAGCTTCAGATAACGGAATGCCCCTGACTGTTCCGGGATAATACAACAACCCTTACAGGATTTGCGAACCTCTCTCCTTTCTTCTCCTCTGCGCCCTCTGCGCTCTCTGCGGTTCATAAAAAAAATCAAAAATGAAATAAAATTGCTATATTCCCAAATCACAACTCTTTCCCCAAATAGCCACAGTGAACTTGCCGCTAACCTCCCCCTCGCAAACCGAAACCCGCAAAGCAGACCACCTGCGGATTTGCCTCGAAGAAGACGTACAATTTCGCGAAACTACCAGCGGCCTCGAACGCTACCGTTTTGAACACTGCTGTTTGCCAGAACTCGATCGCACTGAAATAGATTTAACCTCCACATTTCTCAACAAAAAACTAGCCGTTCCCCTGCTAATTTCCTCAATGACCGGCGGCACAGAATTAGCCCAGACAATCAATTATCGCCTCGCCGATGTCGCGCAAGAATACAAACTAGCAATGGGAGTCGGTTCCCAGCGAATTGTTGTAGAAAATCCTCAACTAGCTCCTACATTTGCCGTTCGTCGCCGCGCTCCAGATATTCTGTTATTTGCAAATATCGGAGCCGTTCAATTAAACTACAATTACGGTTTGGAACAGTGCCAAAAAATTGTTGATATTTTAGAAGCAGATGCCCTAATTTTGCACCTCAATCCGCTCCAAGAGTGCGTTCAAACCGAAGGCGATACTAACTTTAAAGGACTGCTAGATAAAATTGCCAAATTGTGCGCTAAATTACCAGTACCAGTTATTGCTAAAGAAGTCGGCAACGGTATTTCAGGAAAAATGGCCAAGAAATTGCTCGCCGCCGGGGTAGGTGCGATCGACATTGCCGGGGCCGGAGGCACTTCTTGGGCGAAAATAGAAGGAGAGCGAGCTAAAGATGGCAAGCAGCGCAGGTTGGGCGCCACCTTTGCCGACTGGGGCATACCAACAGCCGAGTGCATTGTCAGCACCCGCGCCGCAGCGCCGGATGTTCCTCTGATTGCCTCTGGAGGCTTGCAGAATGGGTTGGATGCAGCGAAGGCTCTCGCCCTTGGCGCGGATATTGCGGGACTGGCGCGGCCGTTTCTACAAGCTGCAGCGGAATCGGAATCAGCGGCAGCCCTCCTAGCTGAGGCTTTAATTGCAGAAATCGCCACCGTGATGTTCTGTACGGGCTGCGGTAATTTGGATGAGCTAAAACATTCTGGGGTTTTGGAAAGGTTAAGATAAAAGTGAGTCAGCAGTCAAAAGTCATTAGTCAGCAGTCAAAAGTCATTAGCTAATAACTACGACAGAGGATAATTGCTAAATCCTAGTTGCAGGAATTACCCATAATATCGTTTCCGCTGGCATCGGAAAAATATCATTCCGATTGCAGTGCGAGCGGGACGCTCGTCTCGGTATCATTCCACTCTCACCGGATATACTCTAACTAATGACTATTGACTATTGACTAATAACTAATTACCAATTATCTAATGAAAGATTTCCTCAAATATACCTGTGCAAGTTTACTGGGAACCTTCCTAGGATTGTTGCTGCTGGGCAGCATCGGATTGGGGGGACTGGTACTACTAATTGCTCTGGCGGCATCGTCGTCTAAAGATTCAGGCCCGCAAGTTAAAGATAAGTCTGTATTGGTATTAGACCTTTCTTTAAATATTACCGACAGCAAACCGAGCCGCAG
The DNA here is from genome assembly GCF_036705265.1 of Microcoleus sp. B4-C2. NCBI lineage: Bacteria > Bacillati > Cyanobacteriota > Cyanophyceae > Oscillatoriales > Microcoleaceae > Microcoleus > Microcoleus sp. B4-C2. The sequence continues at coordinate 4,182 of NZ_JAUBUB010000090.1, read as the reverse complement.
CACTAGCGCGGCGATTGAAGAAGTGCTTTCGGAAGATTCCGGCGATACAGTGACGCTGCGGACTGTTTTAGACACGATCGAATATGCGAAAAAAGACCCGAAAATCGTTGGCCTTTATCTTGAAGGCAGCTCAAATTCGAGCAGCAGCGGGTTTGCCAATCTCAAAGAAGTTCGATCGGCCTTGCAGCGTTTCCGAGATGCCAAAAAACCCATTTTTGCTTACCAGATGGACTGGAATGAGCGAGATTATTACCTCGGTTCCGTTGCTAATACAATTGCCGTAAATCCTTACGGCGCTTTGGAAATCAACGGTTTTAGCAGTCAGGCAATGTTTCTCACTGGTGCTTTGGAAAAATACGGCGTGGGAGTGCAAGTCACTCGCGTCGGCAAATACAAGTCAGCCGTTGAGCCGTTTTTGCTCACAAAAATGAGCCCCGAAAATCGCCAGCAAACTCAAAAGTTGCTCGGAGATATGTGGGGAGAATACCTGAAAACTGTCGCCCCGAGTCGCAAAGTGACTGTTCCGCAACTGCAAGCGCTTGCAGATAATCGCGGAATTTTGATGGCTGACGAAGCTCTCAAAAGCAAGTTAGTTGATAAAGTTGTATACTTTGACGAAATATCGACCGAACTCAAAAAACTCACAGGAACCGATAGCGAAAACAAATCTTTCAAGCAAATTAGTTTGAAAAATTACGCGAGAATTGCTGAAAATAAAAAATCAACTCGCGCTGACAAGAAAAACCAAATTGCTATACTTTACGCTGAAGGAGAGATTGTAGACGGGGAAGGGGGCCCGACTCAAGTAGGAGGCGATCGCATCGCTCAAGCAATGCGGAAAATCCGAGAAGATGACGACGTAAAAGCCGTAGTTTTGCGCGTCAACAGTCCCGGAGGCAGTGCGACGGGGGCCGAAGTAATTGCACGCGAAGTAATGCTGACGGGGAAAAAGAAACCAGTTATTGTTTCAATGGGCAATTTAGCAGCATCCGGTGGCTATTGGATTTCGATGGGTTCCAACCGCATTTTTGCCGAACCGAATACGATTACCGGTTCGATAGGCGTTTTTGGAATGCGGTTCAACGCCGAAAAGTTGGCTGCTAACAACGGCCTGACTTGGGACGTGGTGAAAACCGCCCGCTTTGCAGATATTAACACGGTTTCCCGCCCGAAAAATCCTCAAGAATTGGCGAATATTCAGAGGAGAGTCGATAGCATTTACGATCGATTTATTAGTAAAGTCGCCACCGCCCGCAAACTGCCGAAAAACCAGGTACAAGAAATTGCTCAAGGCAGGGTGTGGTCTGGTACGGCCGCGAAACAGTTGGGTTTAGTGGATGAAATTGGCGGTCTTGAAGATGCTGTCAGAGAGGCTGCTAAGCAAGCTAAACTAGGCGACGATTGGAAGGTGGAAGAATATCCAAAACGCCGCACTTTGGAGGAGCGAATTTTGGAAAGACTTTCAGGCGTTCACGTTTTGAAACCAGCCGCCAAACTCGACCCGCTAACGGCCGAATTTAAGAAAATGCAAGAGGAATTGGCTGCGATCAAGTCGATGAACGACCCGCAGGGGATTTACGTTCGCTTGCCTTTCAATTTGCGGATTGATTAATTAATGCCAAATCCGGGATTTTTACCCCTTTATTCTTCACTCCCCCTCTGTGCGGACGAAAGTTTTGCTCTTGAACCGTTGCAAGCGCTGAGTCCGATCGGGGTTTTTAACCCGGATTTGGTAAAAGTAGGCTGACCAAGAATTTCTTGATGGTACCCGCCACGTGATTTATCCGTGGAATCAATCCAAAATCGAAAATCGAAAATCACTTATTGCCCCCGCATTTATCCGTGGGGTCGCCTCTAAAATCTAAAATCTAAAATCTAAAATCTAAAATCGATTGACCCGGATTTGGTAAAAGTAGGCTGACCAAGAATTTCTTGATGGTACCCGCCACGTGATTTATCCGTGGAATCAATC
>NZ_JAUBUB010000090.1:0-2110 GCF_036705265.1 Microcoleus sp. B4-C2 | reverse complement strand
CTTATTGCCCCCGCATTTATCCGTGGGGTCGCCTCTAAAATCTAAAATCTAAAATCTAAAATCTAAAATCGATTGACGCATCTACAAACAACTGAAAAACCCGGTTTCTCGAAGAAACCGGGTTTATGAATACCCTAAAAGTCGATCGACTGGGAATTGGCAATATTTGTTATGCAGCACGCTGAGTTAACAATCCCCAGATGAAAAGTAGAACTAGCGCACCTACGACTGCAAAAGCTATGCTGGGTAGAGTCAATGCTCCGAAGGATGCTCCCCCGCTCGTCCCCAGTAAGACTTGACCTAGATAACCTCCCACTAGGGCGCCCAAAATTCCTAAACCTGTTGTTGCCAGAAAGCCACCGCCTTGAGTTCCCGGATAAATGGCTTTGGCTAGCGCACCGGCAATCAATCCTAAAACGATCCAAGCAATAATTCCCATTTCTCTTTCTCCTGAATACTTAAACTTTTCTTGTGCCTTGTCTTATGTTCTAAGAATAACAACCCCTATCCCGCCCTTACCTCTACCGCAGGGATGAACCGAAAGTGGTAGAATTTCTCATGAATCGTCGGAGTTTGAGGCTTTTTAATATCTCAAAAGAGTTAACCCACTTTTTCGAGGGAAGAAAGGTACTTATGCTCAAAGCAAAAGGGAAATAGGAGAATCTTTTCTGGGACTTTTTGTGTTTTGGTGGTTAAAAAAATTACAATATTTCTGTGAAATGAGGAAAGTTTGCGCCCGATGGATCTGACTCTGTGCATGATTGTGAAGAATGAAGAGGCAACACTGTCGCGGACTTTGGACAGCGTTAAGGGTGTTGTTGACGAAATGGTGGTGGTGGATACGGGATCGGGCGATCGCACCCGTGAAATTGCGCGAGGATATGGCGCGAGGGTTTATGACTTTGAATGGTGCGATGACTTCGCAGCGGCGCGCAACGAGTGTCTCAAGCACGCCCAGGGCGACTGGATTTTGGTATTAGATGCCGATGAGGTTTTGGTACCGGAGATTCTACCTCAAATAAAGCCGGCAATTGCGAGCGATCGGCTGCTGCTAATCAATCTCATCCGCCAAGAAATCGGTGCCTCTCAATCTCCCTATTCCCTAGTGTCGCGCTTGTTTCGCAATCGCCTCGATATCCGCTTTTCTCGCCCTTACCACGCAATGGTAGACGACAGCGTGGCTGAGATTTTGCAGAGGGAACCAAATTGGAAAATAGCTTCTCTCCCCGATGTGGCGATTTGGCACTCTGGTTATCAAAAAGATGCGATCGCAGCAAAAAGTAAATTCCAAAAAGCTCAAGCAGCAATGGAACGCTATATCGCTTATTATCCAAACGATGCTTATGCTTGTAGCAAATTAGGTGCGCTGTATGTAGAAAGCGGGCAAATCGGGCGGGGAATTAATTTATTAACCAAAGGCTTGACTGCTGCGGCAATTAATGATTCTATTCTTTACGAACTCAACTATCATTTGGGAATTGCATATCGCCAGCAGCAGCAGTTTGCCAAAGCAAAAGAACACTATCAAGCGGCAATTAATACAGATGTGTTCCCCGCGCTCAAGTTGGGTGCTTACAATAATTTGGGCAATTTGCTCAAAGATGAAGGAGATTTGAAATCTGCTGAAAAAGCTTACAAAGCAGCTTTAAAAATTGACCCTAATTTTGGAGTAGGTCACTACAATTTAGGATTGACGCTGAAGGCAGCCGGAAATTTAGCAGATGCGATCGCCTATTACCGACAAGCGATAAAAATCGATCCCGAACACGCCGAAGCTCATCAAAACTTGGCAGTAGCCTTGCTCAAAATTGGCAAAATGCCAGAAAGTTTAGCAGAATTCAAAAGAGCGATCGCCCTTCACGAACAGCGCCGCCCCTTTGAAGCAGAACGCCTGCGCCGGGGACTACAAGAAATGGGTTTACTTTAAACTTGTTACCAAATAATTTGTAGGGGCAATCCCACGCCCGGTTGCCCCGAACCGGACGGGGTAAGCACGGGGGCATTACTGCAAGAAATGGGTTCGATCTAAACTTGTTAGGATCGCGAATTAAATAACTTATAATTTTAATTGTTATTGTGGGATGGGCGTCCCGCCCGTCCAAAAAGGACG
>NZ_JAUBUB010000089.1:0-26602 GCF_036705265.1 Microcoleus sp. B4-C2 | reverse complement strand
TTGGGCGCGAGGCGGGAGTTGGCATTGTTGGCTAAGGGCGGCTGGTTGTTAGTTGGAGTTGGAGTCGGTGTGGGAGTCGGTGTGGGAGTCGGAGTTGGACTTGTAGTCGGTGTGGGAGTTGGACTTGTAGTCGGTGTGGGAGTTGGACTTGTAGTCGGTGTGGGAGTTGGACTTGTAGTCGGTGTGGGAGTTGTAGTTGGTGTGGGAGTTGTAGTTGGTGTGGGAGTTGTAGTTGGTGTGGGAGTTGTAGTTGGTGTGGGAGTTGGAGTTGGTGTCAGAGGTGTGGTGAATGTAGATGCGTTGTTGCCTGGAGTGGGGTCAGCGGTAGTTGAGGTACTTCTGGCGGTGTTGCTGACGCTGCCGGATGCAGGTGCGATGAAGCTGACTGTGTTGGTGACGGTGGCACCGCTAGCTAAGCTGGTAACTGGTGGGAAGCTGACAATACCTGTATTGGGATCGTAGACACCGCCGTTGACTCCTGTTGCGCCGCCAACGATGCTGTCAGTAATTGTGAGGTTTTCGGCTGTGCTTGGGCCGTTGTTGACTGTCAAAATTGTGTAAGTAACTACTTCACCCGGTGCTGCTGCCGCAGTCCCGCTTTTGGTGGTAACAACGTCGGCACTAGGTGTCAGAGGTGTGGTGAATGTAGATGCGTTGTTGCCCGGAGTGGGGTCAGCGGTAGTTGAGGTACTTCTGGCGGTGTTGGTGACGCTGCCGGATGCAGGTGCGATGAAGCTGACTGTGTTGGTGACGGTGGCACCGCTAGCTAAGCTGGTCACTGGTGGGAAGCTGACAATACCTGTAGCGGCATCGTAGACACCGCCGTTGACTCCTGTTGCGCCACCAACGATGCTGTCAGTAATTGTGATGTTTTCGGCTGTGCTTGGGCCGTTGTTGACTGTGGAAATTGTGTAAGTAACTATTTCACCCGGTGCTGCAGCTGCAGTCCCGGTTTTGGTGGTAACAACGTCGGCACTAGGTGTCAGAGGTGTGGTGAATGTAGATGCGTTGTTGCCTGGAGTGGGGTCAGCGGTAGTTGAGGTACTTCTGGCGGTGTTGGTGACGCTGCCGGATGCAGGTGCGATGAAGCGGACTGTGTTGTTGACGGTGACACCGCTGGCTAAGCTGGGAACGGGCGCGAAGGTGACAATGCCTGTAACCCGATCGTAGACGCCGCCGTCGGAGGGGATGACTCCTGTTAAGTCGGGAAGGATGCTGTCGGTAATGGTGACGTTTGCGGCTGTGCTGGGGCCGTTGTTGACTGTGGAAATTGTGTAAGTAACTATTTCACCCGGTGCAGCCGCCGCAGTCCCGGTTTTGGTGGTAACAACGTCGGCACTAGGTGTCAGAGGTGTGGTGAATGTAGCCAGCGGATCAGTGCCGTTGTTGTTCTCAGGAAAAGGATCTGGGGTAGCTGAGGTACTTCTGGCGGTGTTGCTGACGCTGCCGGATGCAGGTGCGATGAAGCGGACTGTGTTGTTGACGTTGAGACTGCTGGCTAAGCTGATAGCCTCGAAGGTGACAATACCTGTAGCCGGATCGTAGACACCGCCGTTGGAGGGGATGACTCCTGTTAAATTTGGAAGGATGCTGTCGGTAACGGTGACGTTTGTGGCTGTGCTTGGCCCGTTGTTGACTGTCGAAATTGTGTAAGTAACTGTTTCACCCGGTGCAGCAGCCGCAGTCCCGGTTTTGGTGGTAACAACGTCGGCAAGAGCAGCAACAATTGTAGTTGAGACTTGAGAGATGGGTTGGGAACTATTGTTGTTAGCTAGATTTGGGTCGAAAGTGCTGGATGTGCTATAGGCAGTGTTAGTTAAGGGAGCTGTGACTGTTGGGGAAACTGTGGCTGTGATGGTGCGGGTTTGGCTAGCACCGTTAGCCAGAGTCGGAATCGCCGGCCAGATGACCGTCCTCGTTTTGCTGTCTAAAGTACCGCCGTCAGATATGCTGACTGGTATTAAGCCGGCAGGCAGGGGATCTTGAATCAGGACACTTTCGGCGCTGTTTGGCCCGTTATTTGTGGAGGTAATCGTATAGGTAATGGTGCTATTGAGTGTGGCGAACAGCGGGCCTTTTTTAACAATGGAAACGTCGGCTTGGAGTGTAGGCGGATCTATACTTTGGACGACGACATTGTTAACTTCGTGAATGTTTGTGTTTCCCCCTGTCGAAGCAGCAAAGCCAAATTTAAAAGTACGTGGCACTGCTCCGTTTACGTCTGCCAAATTTGGTATATCGATCAGTGTTTCGCCCGCATCAAATGTGCCGTTGCTGTCCAAGTCTAAGGCAACTGTAAGACGGTTAGGTGTTGCTGAAGTCGTTGGGAACAATGTAATTTGAACTGTTCTTTTAGCCTCTGCACGAATGCTTGTATCTTTATTGTCTATCCCAATGGAAACGCCAGTCAGACTGTTAGTTAAAAGACTAGAACCTAAAAATTTATAATTTTCGGTTAGGATTGTGCTTGCCCTGCCTCTAAGTCCTACTGCATCAGGTAGCTGGTCAGTTTCATTGTTCGGGGGGATTCTGCCACCCTGTTTTCCAGCAATAGTGCTAGAATAATTGCCAAACTCGTCTAATCCGACACCTAAATAACCTCCTACAATACCGGGTGAATTTGAATTAGTATTTTGAGCATAGCCTAAAGAGCCGCCAAAGCCTCCCGCTTCTGTTGGCGTAGCTGTTCCGTCAATCAGGAAAAAACTAATCCCATCCGCACCAAGGGGGGTATTATCGTCTGGTAGTCGTTGTGGAAAAAGGACAGTACCTCTGTTATAGGCAAAGAAATCAAAGGTAACTCTCAGACCCTCAGTGGCAGATATGGGGTTGTTGTAGATGACAAAAGCTGATTGTCCAAAGGCGTTTGAGGTTAATCTCAAAGTACCGCTTCCGGGTGTATCGCCAGTTCCTAAAGCAGGAATAACGCCGCTGGTGTTGGGTGTACTACCTGCGGTTAAGCCTGGGTTAGCTGTAGTGGGGTTGCCAACTCCATATATCCAAGGCCCGATCGCTGTTGGATTTTTAAATTCTTCAGCCGCTAAGGTAGCCAGGACTGATGGATAGCCTTCTAGGACTTCTTTTTCAAAGGCTATTTCGGTATTTATTTGTCCTGTAGTAATTTCTAATTTCCAGTCGCCGCCTAATGCTGCACTCCCTGTTAGATTGTTGGAAGCTGCAACATTTGCTCCTGTTATTTGGCTGAGTTTTTGTATGAATTTTAGACCAGATTCCCCTGCGCCTGTGTTGCAACTTAACAGCAGAATACTACCTGTTTCGTTGAGAGCTTTACCCCACTGCTGCAATTGGCTGGAATAGGTTTCTATATTGTGAATATTGAGTTCTGCCCGGCCGATTTCTACTGATGCAGATGCGCCGTGAGCAACTATTTGAATGCTGTTGAGGCTGTGCCTTGATGCTGTTATTTCGGCAATTTGTTCGATTCCATCCCGGAATCTATCGAGCAGGATTACTTCTGTATCGCTTTTCACTCCCCTGAGCAACTCTTGGTAGTTTTCTACTTTTGAATCCACAATCGCTAGATTTTTTCGGCTAGCCGTCTCTGCTTTATGGCTAGCTTGTCTCAAGATTTTAGTTTCCATGTTGGTAGATTTCCGTGCTTGTGTAGATGACAAAATTGACAGATTTGGGATGGTTCTTATTGTTGGTTAATTTGGTTGCTAAATCTAAGCTACCCTTTTCATAGAGGATGATAAACTTTCAAGTATAAAGTTTTGAAAATCAAGCATCTAGGATACCCGCCACGTGATTCATCCGTCCAGAAATAAGAAAAAACGTGTATCCGAGAAACTTTACCCCCGAATTTATCTCGCGCAAGTCAATGCTTCAATTCTCAAATCTAAAATCGATCAATTATTATTATTTTTCATGAGATATAATAGTTGTCTGTATTTGTTATTTGTGATGTTAGTCAATCATTAGACAGGAATTACTGCGATCGCCCTTGGATGTCCTGATGCGACAGATCGCTGCCAATCATAACATGAATAAGGGGTCACAGCCTTCATATTAGCCAAAACCCTCTATTTTTGGGAAAAATGATATCAGGTCTAACGTTAGTTACATGGTAAATTACTTACGGATTTATCAGCACAAGGGGTCTGACCCCTCATGCCGCTTTTCTGAGTCGGGTGATATCGAGGCTGGCTCAGGATCGCGAATTAAATAACTTACAATTTTAATTGTTATTGTGGGATGGGCCTAAGAGCCCGTCCAAAAAGGACGGGCTCTTAGGCCCATCCCACTTTCAAGAGTGGAAGTTATTTAATTCTCATTCCTCAGACAGCTTGAACTGTAAATATACTGAAAATATTAATTTCCTAAAAATTGGCAGATTTTGACTTTGAGGTGCGATCGCTCTTGAAAGTTGAGAGTACGGCATTTCTAGAGATTTATACTTATACTACTTTGGGGTGCAGTAAACTCACAGCCATGTAATAATAGCAACTTAAAGCTACAAAATTTAACAAAAAAACCTTGACAAATTATATATGTTAATACCAGGATTGCGGTGACAAAAAAGAACGATCGCCCTTGAATTCAAAAAGTACGATCGTCCTTTACACTCTGTTTATATCTAAATCATCAAACTGCGTCGATCGCACCCTCTAACGCGGCTTGCTAAGCGTCAATATCGAGTTCGCGCACTAAAAAAGCCCATTCATCAGCCAATTCTTCAATCACTTTCGCAGTGGGTTTGCCGGCACCGTGTCCCGCTTTCGTTTCAATCCGAATTAACACGGGATTTTCTCCCGCGTGGGTTTCTTGCAAAGCAGAAGCAAACTTGAAACTGTGGGCCGGAACCACGCGATCGTCGTGATCGGCAGTTGTAATCATTGTCGCTGGATAAGCCGTTCCCGGTTTGAGATTGTGCAAGGGAGAATAGCCGTGAATTGTGGGAAATTCTTCGGGATTTTCCGGCGAACCGTATTCAGAAGTCCAAGCCCAACCAATGGTAAATTTGTGGAAGCGCAACATATCCAAAACGCCGACAGCCGGCAGCGCTGCACCGAACAATTCCGGCCGCTGAGTCATGCAAGCCCCTACTAATAAACCGCCATTACTACCGCCTGCGATCGCCAATTTTGCCGGTTTGGTGTACTTGTTTTCGATCAACCATTCAGCGCCAGCTATAAAGTCATCAAACACGTTTTGCTTGTTCAACTTTTTGCCTGCTTCGTGCCATGATTCGCCGTACTCGCCGCCTCCCCGCAAACAGGCGATCGCATAAACTCCACCCATCTCTAACCACACTATCCTGCTAACAGAAAAACTCGGAGTTAGCGAGATACCAAAACCACCGTATCCGTAAAGGTAGGTGGGGTTATTGCCATCCAACTGCAAGCCTTTTTTGTGGGTGATAAACATGGGTACTTGCGTACCGTCTTTGCTTGGGTAAAATACTTGTTTTGTCTCGTAATCTTCGGGATTAAAATCGACTTTTGGCTGCCGATAAATTGTACTTTCATCTGTCACCATATTGTAGTGATAGATGATGTTAGGTGCTGTGAAACTGGTGTAAGCATAAAAAGTGTCGGTGTCGTGCCGCTTGCCGCTGAATCCTCCCGCCGAACCGATTCCGGGCAAGGCAACTTCTCGCACGAAAGAGCCATCTAAGTTGAAAATTTTAATCTGGGTGTAGGCGTCTTTCAAGTAGGAAGCGACAAATTGATTGTTCAGGAGGCCTATGCCTTCGAGGGTTTCTGCTGCTTCGGGGATAATTTCTGTGAACCCCCCCTCTCTGGGCGACGGGGGAGTTTCATCACAAGCGAGGGATGAGGGAGGTGGGTTGTTGGTGTCGATCGCAATTACGCGGCCCAACGGTGCATTCAAGTTTGTTTGAAACCAGAAAATAGAGCCCTCATTGTCGATGAAACTGTACTCAGCCTCGAATTCGCTAATCAGTTCTACAACGGTTGATTCCGGTGCAGTTAAATCCTTGTAGAAAATCAAGTTTTTGGTTTCAGTTCCCTGCCAAACAGAGATAATCAAGTATTTGCCATCTTCGGTGACGCCGCCGCTAAATCCCCACTCTTTTTGGTCGGGTCGCTCGTAGATTAATACGTCTTCAGATTGCGGCGTGCCGATTTGGTGGTAAAACAGTTTTTGGTAATAGTTAACTTCTTCGTGCTTGCTTTTTTCGTTGGGTTCGTCGTAGCGACTATAAAAAAAGCCTTTGCCGTCGTGAGTCCAGGATGCTCCTGAGAATTTAATCCACTTTAAATGGTCTGATAAATCTTCGCCGGTTGCCACATCACGGACTTTCCATTCCTGCCAGTCGGAACCGGAATTTGACAAGCCGTAGGCCATGTATTTGCCGTCTTCGCTGATAGCTATTCCACCCAGAGCAACGGTTCCATCTTCTGAGAGAGTGTTGGGGTCAATTAATACTTTGGGTTCGCTGTCGAGGGATGTTAAAGTATAGAGTACAGATTGATTTTGCAGGCCGTCATTCTTGTAGTAGAAATAGCGCTCGCCTTCTTTGAAAGGTATGCCGTATTTCTCGTAATCCCAAAGTTGAGTTAGGCGCTGTTTGATTTTTTCCCGCGCCGGAATTTCGTTGAGGTAGGCAAAAGTGACTGCGTTTTGGGCTTCCACCCAAGCTTGGGTTTCCTCAGAGTCGGGATTTTCCAGCCATCTGTAGGGGTCGGATACTTTGACGCCGTGGTAGTCGTCTGTTTGGTCGATTTTGCGGGTTGTGGGGTAGCTTAAAGGTCGATCGAATTGGGTCATGATTTTTTACTACTCTCGGTAACTTTTTCCAGTTTACCCTTTCGCGGCAGTGACAGGGGAGAGTCGCTCAATTGGGGATTTGAGATTTTATCCTAAATCTTGGTTAAATAAGTCAACAACGGCTCAAAAAACAGAAGACCAAAACCCCGACTTCGCAGAACTTGTCGGCGTTATAATAAAGGATTATTGAAAAACCAATATCGTCAACTAATGAGATATATTAATCTTGTTTTAAGAGCAAAATAGCTATTTTAAATAATGACTAAATTCCTCCCGATCTATTTGCTAAAAACTACCTAAAATAATTGTTCTCGCATTTCGTATAAGTCAAAACCAGTAAATATCTCTGTGCTGAAGTCCGAGAAATTGAGGTCTGGTTTCAAGCGATTTCAACACACTTTTAAAATCGAAAATCGAAAATCGAAAATCGAAAATCGATTGACTCCCACTGCTTCGGAGGCTTTGTTAAGGAGCTTTAATTTTATGCTTCCCCAAGAGTCAGAAGGTTGGGGGAGGGGGGTTTATTTTCTATCGGAAGTTTGGCGAGTAGGATTGATAGCTATTCACCAGCTACCGAATGTTCCAGAAACGATGTGGTTGCGGATTTTAGGTAAGGGTAAAGTACAGCAAGGGGCGATCGCGGAATTAACAAGATTGCCTGTTGATAGTCCCTTACGAGCTGGTACGCTAGAATTATTGTACAACCTGCAAGCGAATCTGCAAGTAAATTTAGCAGCTAGTACCCCAGGAAATCAGGAAGATAAGGAGTTAGTTATGGCGCTCGTACCTCTGTTACAACAAAAAATAGATCAGGCCACACAACAAGGAAGAGAAGAAGGAAGAGAAGAAGGAAGAGAAGAAGCACAGCGGTTGATTTTGCAGAACTTTCTGCAAGTCAGATTTGGGGAGTTAGACGCTCAGACAATTGCCTTTTTTCCCTCTATCTCGGCTTTACCTGTTGGTGAATTCACGATTTTATTAGTGCAATTATCCACATTGCCAATCGCCCAAGCAGATAGACAACAAGTACAAACTTTAATCGCCGAAAATGTCTTGAGAAAGCGCTTTGGTCAATCAGAAGTAAACACCGTCAATCTCATCCCGAATTTGCTCGCATTGTCTGCCGAAAACTTATCGCTATTGCTGTCACAACTGCCGGATTTGTCAATAGAAGAATTAATTGCTCGAATAGAAAATTCTTCCGTTTGAGTAAAAAAAGAGCGATTAAGCTTGATGAAGTTCTTGTGGAAAGTAGGGGTTGGGCGTCCCGCCCGCCAGAAAACACAATTTAGATGCGGGACAACTTCTAACTAATCCAACTCCCTCCTTCCTTCCAAAGCGCGAGCCAATGTAACCTCATCGGCATATTCCAAATCTCCCCCCATCGGCAAACCAAAAGCTATGCGAGTCACTAGGGTAAAAGGTTTTAATAAGTGACCGATATAAAGAGTAGTAGTTTCGCCTTCCACGCTGGGACTAATAGCAATAATTACTTCCTTAACCTTTTGCTGGCTGACGCGCCGCACTAACGGTTGAATGTTCAATTGTTCCGGGCCAATTCCATCCATTGGCGAGATAACGCCGCCAACAACGTGATATTTACCCATGTATTCCCGCGTTTTTTCTAAAGCGATTACGTCGCGGGATTCTGACACTACACAAATGGTATGACTGTCGCGGTTGGTATTGCGGCAAATTTCGCAAACAGGGTCAGCAGATAAGTGAAAGCATACTTGACAGAAACCTACTTGCTGTTTGGCATCAATTAAAGATTTAGCTAGGGCTTGCACTTCTTCTTCCGGCCGCTTCAAAATATGTAAAGCGAGTCGCTGGGCTGTTTTTGGGCCGACTCCGGGCAAGCGCTGCAATTGTTCGATTAAACGAGCTAAAGGTCGAGTGTACATTAAAAATTGGCGGTAATTGGTAATATCATTTCTGGTTGATTCGCGACAATATAATTGGTGCGATGTAGGGGCGGGTTTTACCAACCATCTATGTTTAAAACTAAGTATATCATAAACCCGCCCCGCCCATACACTGAGGAATATTGACTAATTTACCCTCCACTAATTTTAGCTTTGTAGCCTAACTTTGTAATAATTTCTAGCAGCTTTTGCTTGTGTTCGCCTTGAATTTCGATTTCATTATCTTTGACTGTGCCGCCAGTACCGCATTGGGCTTTTAGCTGCTTGGCTAAAGTTGCTAATGTTTCGGGTTTTTCCTGAAAGCCACTGATGACTGTAACTGTTTTGCCGCCGCGTCCTTTTCGGGATGCTTCGATTTTGAGATTTTGTTGATTGGGGGGAACTTCGGCAACTCCCCGTTGGAGGGCGGCGGAGTTGTCAACGTTGCCAAATTCGGAGTAAACAATTCGTTTTCCTGATTGGTTATTTGTATTGGAGTTTTTGGGTTTTGATGTACTCATAGTAGTTGGGTACTTGGGAGTTATGCCTGGTAGCGGATGGGCCCGGCAGTCCGGCAGGGAATTCATTCCCTGCCTCATAGCTAAAGTCCTCGCTATGAGGACTGTAGAATGTGTTTGAGAATGGTTGATTTAGGTGAGTTTTCAGGGAATATAATCTCTGAGATTTGCTGTTGGTTGTACATAGATTGTACTTGGTATTAGCAGTCAGTTAAAACTGACTTTAGCTCTCTCGACAGGGAATTCATTCCCTGGCGGGCTATCAGGGCGATCGCACATTCCCCGGTTTCAATTGAATTATATCGTTTACCGTTGTTTCTGGAGGAGTGAACCGCTGAGGGCGTCCAGGAAGAGAAGAGGGAGATGGATAATTCTGTTGAAGCGCGGGTTTGAGATGGGTGGGGAATTTAATTTTAGTTGGTTAAGTGCGATCGGGCGCAAGCAAAGAACCCCGACTTCGCAGAAGTTGTCGGGGTTCTAATCAATTAGTTTCACCAGTAAGTGGGGATAAACCCGATACCTTCATAGAAACGTTGGCACTGATTGAAGTGTTTCTATATATCGAGGGAATAAAACCCGATTAGGAGCAAATAATGCCAGACCACTCTTGATGTCCTCGACCTGGTTGACACTGAAATTGCCGTCCGACCCAAATAATTCCCCAGTTATTTTGGTTGCGTTTTAATTCAACGCGGTGTCGTACTGCACGGGCTGAATCGTCAGCTAGACCTATTCGGGTGTATAAAATTACAGATGTTCCTTCTCGGGAATATGTAATTGAAATCTCTTCATAAATTCTTCCTTCTTCATCTTCCAACCCCCTAAACAATTGTGCCGCTACGGCTTTTGGATTTGTCGCTGTAATGCCTTCAGAAGAGATGAATTCTTGTACGTTAACTACCTGAAAATTAAAACGTGGATTGTTGGCTGCATTTAGTTTAGCCCAAGTTTTATCGCCGACTATGCCGTCGGGGACCAGTTGTTGGGACTTTTGGAAATTGACGACAGCTTGCTTAGTTTTTGGCCCCAAAATACCATCAATGATACCTGGATCAAAATTTAAATTTTTCAAAGCTTCTTGTAGCTTGGTGACTTCGGGGCCTCGTGAGCCTTGTTGAAGCAGAATAGAAATAGAGTTCATGATTTGTCCTTGCTTAGTTGTATGTTGTATTTCATGTTTGAGATAAACAGGCACTTAACTTCACTACTGAATATATTCACTGCTGAATATACCCATTCCGTATAAACACGTATTTTATTCAAATACTCAATTTTGGAGATGATCGAAAACGACCGAATCGACCTTTCAGCGATTTGCACAGCCGATCGCCCACAGCCCCATAGACTAGATATAATAAAATCTGTCCCATTATCCCCACAAAGTTCGTGACAGTCACCCCCCTGCATCTCACCACCGACACCAGCGCCCAACGCCCAGACTCCCTCGGCAGATTCGGCAAATTCGGCGGCAAATACGTCCCCGAAACCCTGATGCCCGCTTTATTTGAACTAGAAGCCGCTTTCCACAAATACCGCAGCGAACCGGAATTTCAACAGCAACTCCAACAATTGCTCAAAGATTATGTCGGCCGCCCCAGCCCTTTGTATTTCGCCGAACGCCTCACAGAGCATTATGCTAAAGCAGACGGAACTGGCCCGCAAATTTACCTCAAACGTGAAGACTTAAACCACACCGGTGCTCACAAAATCAACAACGCTTTAGCTCAAGCATTGCTCGCAAAACGTATGGGCAAAAAGCGCGTAATTGCTGAAACTGGTGCCGGTCAACACGGCGTTGCTACCGCCACAGTTTGCGCTCGTTTCGGTATAGAATGCATTGTCTACATGGGCGTTCATGACATGGAAAGACAGGCTTTAAATGTGTTTAGAATGCGCTTGATGGGAGCCGAAGTGCGGCCGGTGGCTGCTGGTACGGGAACGCTGAAAGATGCGACTTCAGAAGCGATTCGCGACTGGGTGACAAATGTCGAAACAACTCATTACATTCTCGGTTCCGTAGCCGGCCCCCATCCTTACCCGATGATGGTACGCGATTTCCATGCGGTAATCGGTGAAGAAACGCGGGCTCAGTGTCAGGAAAAGTGGGGTGGTTTGCCAGATATTTTATTAGCTTGCGTCGGCGGCGGTTCTAATGCAATGGGTCTTTTCCACGAGTTTGTCGGGGAAGAAACTGTTAGATTGATTGGTATTGAAGCCGCAGGCGAAGGTGTGGAAACTGATAAACACGCTGCTACTTTGACTAAGGGAAGTGTGGGAGTTCTCCACGGGGCGATGAGTTATTTGCTGCAAGATAATGAAGGTCAAGTAATCGAGCCACATTCGATTAGTGCGGGTTTGGATTATCCGGGCGTGGGGCCGGAACACAGTTATTTGAAGGATGCTGGTAGGGCTGAATATTACAGTGTTACTGATGCAGAAGCGCTGGAAGCATTTCAGCGGCTTTCGCAGTTGGAGGGGATTATTCCGGCTTTGGAAACTTCTCACGCGATCGCCTATTTGGAGACTTTGTGCCCGCAGTTAACAGGCAATCCGCGCATTGTGCTTAACTGTTCCGGACGCGGCGATAAAGATGTGAACACTGTAGCGAAGGTTCTGAATATCTAGGTTAGCGGAATGTGGGGCGATCGCTCTGTAGGAATTGGTAACAATTAATTGGTGTTAACTTAAGACTAAAATCCTTTGTATCTCTCGTTTGTATCGAAGTCTAGATCCCCCCTAGCCCCCCTTAATAAGGGGGGGACTGGAAGCGCTCTTTCATCCCCATTATTAAGGGGGAGTAGGGGGTATGCGAGGGGGAGCGAGAGGCTCATCCTCAGACGGTATACTCATACTACTTTTGGCATTAAGTTGACACTAATGGTAACAATTAACTTTATTTCTCGTGTGATTTCATGTCCAAAGGTTTGATTTCGATTTGCTTGGGATTGTTGACAATCCTGCCTAAGTGTGACACCTCCATTCCTACGCGATCGCTGCCACAAACTCCCATGAATACTAATGTTGCTTCGAGTGCTATTACTGACTTAGAAAAAGCGGTTAACCAACAGATAAATCAATACCGAGCATCTAAAAAGTTGCCGCCGCTGAGTATCGATCCCCAAATTAGTCAGATAGCAAGAATTCACAGCGAAAATATGGCTAACGGTAAAGTCAGTTTCAGCCACGATGGATTTGAAGGGCGGGCAAAAGCAGTTACTATTCCTTATAGAAGTGTAGCTGAAAATCTTGCTTACAATTTCGGCTACAGCGACCCGGTACGCAATGCTGTTGAGGGTTGGATTAAAAGTGACGGCCACCGTAAGAATATGGAGGGTCAGTTTAATGTGACCGGTATTGGGGTTGCGAAAAATGCCAAAGGGGAGTATTATTTTACTCAGCTTTTTGTTCGCAGTCGATAATTTGAAGGAAGAAGGAAGAAGGAAGAAGGAAGAAGGAAGAAGGAAGAGGGAAGAGAGAAGAGGGCAGTCAAAAGTCAAAAGTCAACAGTCAACAGTTAACAGTCAACAGTCAACATTCAAAAATTACTAATAATGGAATTTGCAGATTTTCAAGTGTGCGATGGTGATATTCCCGATTCTCTCTTATCTTACTATTTGACTGCGCCGGCGATCGCCGTTGATACGGAAACAATGGGTTTGCTACCGTGGCGCGATCGCTTGTGTTTGGTGCAGTTGTGCAATCCCGAAGGTAAAGTTGCAGTGGTGCGGATTGCCAAAGGCCAGACAGCAGCCCCGAATTTAAAGAAGTTAATGGAAGCCGAAAATATTGAGAAAGTATTTCATTTTGCGCGCTTTGATATGGCAACAATGCGTTACAATTTAAGTATTGACATTGCACCAGTTTTCTGCACCAAGCTAGCTAGTAAACTTGCTAGAACTTATACCAACAGACACGGATTGAAAGAATTAATTCTAGAACTCGAAAAGGTAGAACTAAATAAAACATCTCAAAGTTCCGACTGGGGAAATGCGACTAATCTTTCTGACGATCAACTAAATTATGCTGCTAATGATGTTCGCTATTTGCTGAGCGCTAAACAAAAGTTGACTGCTATGTTGCAGCGAGAAGAACGCTGGGAAATTGCACAGCAATGTTTTCAGTGTTTGCCAGTTTTTGTGAGTTTGGATTTATTGCAGTACAACAATGTTTTCGAGCACGGCTAATACCATTTTAGATTTTAGATTTTAGATTTTAGATTGGGAATGAATGATGACTACCAGGGTTTAGATCACGGGCATACAGTTGCATTCTTTTTTTGAAATTGTATAATATTGTGTCATATTATGTCCGATCGATTGACCATAATATCCCGGCCGGGCGGGTTTTTGAGATTGTCAATTATTGGCAGATATTATTGGTGAACCCGCCCCTACCTGATTTCGGGCGAAGCGAAGCGGAGGGAATCGACCGGACTAGATATCACCTCGCACAACTGCCATCAAATTGTTTTGTAATGAAGACTTGAGTTATCATAAAACTCGCTTGGACTTGAGTCCTCACTACAAACGTAATTATTATTATTTGACCAGACTTGATGTGATATCAAATCCGGTAGCATCAGAATTATTCCTCTCTGTATTCTCTCCCTCTGCGTTCTCTGCGCCCTCTGCGGTTAAATCATTCCGATAAAACCGGAAACGATATGAGTAAAAAAAAAATCAAAACAGTGATCTATTGCTGATTATGGCTAATCGGGATTATGTTCGTGCAGCAAAGCTTCAATTTGGTCGTCAACATTTCTAATCACCTGTTCCAAAGCGGGCAACCCCTCTAAAGGCACAGGAGAAAGCCGAGTTCGATCGCGAATTTGATTCACTTTCCGCTGCAATTCTTCGGCCAGCCGCAGCGCGTCCCGACTCAAAGTAGACAACTGCTGCTGCTGGTAAAACCTCAAAGCTGCCCCCCGCAAAACTTGCAAGGTGGCTTCTTCCTTGCCACCCACCGTCATTACCCGCAAGCGCAACAGCAAATGAGTGTTTTGGTATATGCGCTCAACTTCGACTTGTTTGGCTTGTTCCACCGGGCCAACAGGCATATCCGTCAGCCGTTTCAACTCGTCAATTACCTCTTGGAAAAGCACGATATCGATACCTTCGAGCATCGATTTCAAAACACCATCTTGACTCCAAAGAATGCGACCTTGGGACTGGTGCCGCTCAAAAAACAGGCGGCCGATACCCTCTCGCAGCACTCTACCGAGCAATTCTTGCAGCAGTTGGGGCGCGGGCAAAGTTGCCACAACTTCGACGGGGCTTGACAAGTGCAAGGCCTCGACATTCAAAACCGATAGCTGTGTCGGTGTCGGGGGAACCTCAGCGCTAGCAGGTTTAAACCGCTCAGGAGCGGGCCTTGAGGGTTGTGGCACAGACAGCAGCGTTGCTGCATTGGGGCCTGAAGTTGCTGATGGGGGATTTTTGGGTTTTGGGGCTGCGGCGGTTTCTGTCTGGCTGGGTTCTCGGAGCTGGTTGCCGTGCAGCAAGTAAGCTGAGAGCATCGAGCGCTGAGTTTCCGAGGCAATTGGCTCTGTTGTGACTGAGCAATTCATGTAAGCTAAAATCCGCTGCACGTAGTCCAAGGCGGAGTCATCTTGAGCATCGACTACGCCCAATTTAAATAGATTACCTTCTAGAGATAAAGGCAAAACTTGATAATAAAGGCAAGCTTCAAAGGGGACAACTGTGTCGATTAGGTGAAATATTCGATCGGAGTCCATTGTAGCTGCCGAGTGTGTTGAAGATGTATGTACCATTAGCTGCTTTGTAGTTGGAAGCGCGATCGAGCGCGACGCACCAACCTGATGCGATAAAATTAAACGCTGCAACTTCCCTGACGGAGGAATTGGCCTAACAACCGGAAGCTTTTATTAAAGAAACATCCTTAGTCCCAGAATTTTCTCCCTGCTGTATTGCAGCCTCAAATTCTACCCAAAGATTGAGAACTAGATGATGACTAGCGCAGTCTAGACCCACTATCATCGATCGCCCGAGATTGATGCCCGTGGCTGGCAACAATAGAATTATGTCTTTAATGCACAAGTATTAGAGATGCACCACAACCGATGATTTACGGGCAACCGCTGAATTTAGGATTGGTTAAAAAATCCTCAAAAGTCGATCGTGCTGCTAGTATCTTACCTCAGAGAGTGGGCTGCGATCGTCTCGGAGCGCGATCGTCATTCGATTTTAGATTTTAGATTTTAGATTTTGGATTGACTTGCGCGAGATTAATTCGGGGGCTTGAGGAGTTGAGATTTTCGATTTTGGATTGATTCCACGGATAAATCACGTAGCGGCTACGATCGAGAAACTCGCTTGTCACGGCAGCGCTACAAGAGCCCGATTAATCTAACCTGAATTGATACAAGGGGCATCGCGCGGTTTTCCACGGGGAAACTCGCAGTAATCTGTGGCTGTGCGGGAATTGATTTGTAGCGCGGATTCTGAAAAATGCTACCGCCAATTAACAATTAGCAATTGCCCGCCACCCATTACCAATCTACTCGTTGCGGAGCGATTGAGCTGCTAAATAGAGTTTGCTCCACTCGCCGATGACTTGATTGGTTTTCAGCTTTAATTCAGATGCGATCGTCTCTACACTTTTCCCAGCTTTCAGCGATTCTACCAACTGCCGCTGCACCGGCGTGAGGTCTTGTAAATATTGCTGCCACTGGGCGGGAGTCAAGCCCAAACTGTGTTCTTGGAGCGAAGTTTCCAGCCAGTTGGCGACTAATTCCGGTGCTTGTTTGACCGCAAAAACCCGAATCGCGTGGTAACTGACTTTTTCTCGCAAGCGGTAAATTTGCTTGATCGGAACCTTCAACTCCTCGGCAATTGCCTCTTGGGAACGACCTTGCAGGTAAAGCTGCAGCCACCGAGAAGCCAGCGGATCGACTTCAGCAGCCAAGTAATTCTCAAATTCTTGTTGGACAATCTGCCGCTGAGTTTGCTGCTCTTCCCAAGCTTGATTTTCTCGATACTCGGACATCGCCTGTTCGTCTAGCAGACTAAGCGGTTCGTCTGTATCGTCGGGTAGAACCTGTTCCGACACCAGCCGCACCCAGTCTCCCGCAGGCACTTGCGTCAACCCGCCCCGCTGAGCACGCCGCAGGTAGTTGACAAAACGGTACACCAGCAGCGGCTGGTTGCGGATCGGCCGCAAGCAGTATTCTTCTGTGCTCGCTAGCAGCAAAGCATTTCGCAGCCGTCTGTCTGAGGTGCATTCGGCAATCCAGGCGACTTGCTGCTGCAGGTAGCGATCGGAATTGAGCATTTCCTGAATCACTTCTTGCAGTACCTCCACCGCACTCCGCTGTCTGTCGCGACTCAGGGAAACCCACGCTTGGATTTTTTGCCGGAGCACAACCAAACCGCCCAGCCGCCCGATCAAGTTGCGGTAAGCTTTTTCTGGTGGTACTCCCAGATACCGAGAAATCAAAATTCGATATAAAAAGTCGATCGCCCCAGAGGCGACAGACAATTGAGTTGGGCTAAGAGTGTCAAATCTTTCGGGCTTGTCTCCCAACAGCCAGCGGACAACACTCTCGCGGGTGCTAGAACTCTCCTCTGGGCAATCTTGTTCAAGTCGTGACTTCCAATCTTGTGCCAGTCTTTCCGCCAAGGTCATCAGAAATATGGGTTAGAAACCCCGTCCTTTTAGGACGGCTTTACATTGAGTTAAAACTTTTGTGGGGTGGAGGGGTATGGTTGCCCCTCCGGCGAGGTATGGTTGCCTCAATCTCCTTTCGGAGTAAAGTTAGCTTCGCCAATGTTTTAAGAGCTTGTTAGGCTGAAAGCACTGTCCCAGTGACCTTAGAACTGTTTAACCTTCAGCGACAGAGCAAGGAACTAGCTACGCATTCCAGGGTGTCGTGACTCAAAAAACGTAGTCAGTTAAGACTTAGGCTGGTCAGAACGGCTTGTCAGATTTCTCTTTCAAGCCTCATGCCTTCAGGCTGAGGTTCCTGACGAGCTGTTGAGCTATTTGTCTTTCACCCCCGATTTTACGTGGTATGCTGATCATTTGATTCTTTTTTGGATCTAATAGGACTTGCGCGTCGGTAAAATAATTCTGTCATTGGGTTATCGCCAGCGGTAACTTTTGTAATGATTAAACGGGCAGATTAATTGCCTATTGACAAAAACACCTAACACTGTTATATGCCTAACTTTTTATTAGAACTCGGTACAGAAGAATTGCCCGCATCTTTTGTCTCAGGCAGCGTCCAGCAGTGGCAGCGACTTGTACCTGCAACGCTGGCAGAAGAATCCTTGACAAATGACTCAATTAATGTATACGCTACTCCGAGGCGTTTGGCTGTTCTCGTGAAAGGGCTGCCTGTTCAGCAATTAGATAGAGAAGAAGAGGTAAAAGGGCCGCCGGCAAGTTCGGCTTTTAAAGATGGCAAACCGACGAAAGCAGCCGAAGGTTTTGCGAAAAAGCAGGGCGTAGAAATTGATGCTTTGGAAGTTCGCGCTACCGATAAAGGCGATTTTGTGTTTGTGCTCAAAAAGATTCCGGGGCGGATGAGTGCGGATATTTTGACAGAACTTGTGCCGCAGTGGATTAACAAGTTAGAAGGCAAAAGATTTATGCGGTGGGCTGACGGAGATTTGAAGTTTCCGCGCCCAATTCGATCGATCGTGGCACTGTTAGATGATACTGTACTGCCAATTACATTGGTGAGCGGTTCGGATACGGTCAAGAGCGATCGAATTTCCCAAGGACACCGGGTGTTATACACCCCCCCTACACCCCCCCTTGGCAAGGGGGGGACATCGCTTCCTACACCCCCCCTTGGCAAGGGGGGGACGGGGGGGGTTTCGATTCCCCAAGCCGAGGATTATGTCGAGTGTCTGCGGGCTGCTTGCGTTGAGGTCGATCGAACCCAGCGCAAAAATCAAATTAAAGCACAAGTAGAAGCCGCAGCAACAAAACAAGGCGGTTACGCCGACATTACCGAAGATTTGTTAGAAGAAGTCACCGACTTAGTAGAATGGCCGAACGCAGTTGTCGGCAAATTTGACGAGGAATTTTTGATATTGCCGCCGGAAGTAATCACCACAATTATTGTTACAAACCAGCGGTATTTTCCCATCCTCAAAAGCCCAGATTATCCAGAACTTCTGCCCTATTTCATTACAATTTCCAACGGAGATCCCGCTAAAGCCGCGATTATTGCCGCCGGTAACGAGCGAGTAGTGCGGGCAAGATTGGCAGACGGTCAGTTTTTCTACAAAGCAGACTTGGCAAAGCCTCTAGAGGATTATTTGCCCAAGTTGGAAAAAGTTACTTTCCAGGAAGATTTAGGGACTGTGCGCGCCAAGGTCGATCGGCTGTGCAAGATTGCCAGTTTAATTGTCAATCAACTGCAAATCCCAGAGGAAGAGCAAGGTGATATAGCCAGAGCAGCCTTACTTTGCAAAGCCGACCTCGTAACCCAAATGGTTTACGAACTTCCCGAAATGCAAGGAATCATGGGGCAGAAATACGCCTTAGCAAGTGGCGAATCGGAAGAAGTAGCCACAGCGATTTTTGAACATTATTTGCCCAGAGGCGCGGGCGACAATTTGCCGCAAACTCTGACAGGTCAAATTGTCGGAATAGCCGACAAATTAGATACATTAGTCAGCATCTTCGGTTTGGGAATGTTGCCGACTGGTTCATCCGATCCCTTCGCTTTGCGCCGCGCAGCCAATGCAATAACTAACATTATTTGGGCGGCTCAGTTGCCACTCAACTTGCACAAGTTGCTCGCAGAAGTTGTCGCAGAATTTACCGCAGCGCGCCCCGAAACACCAGCCGAGTTGCTAGATCAGTTATACGAGTTTTTCTTGCAAAGAATTCGGACTTTGTTGCAAGAAGAAAAGAATGTAGATTACGATTTGGTAAATGCAGTTTTGGGAGAAAACGACCCAGAATATACGGAACGAGCATTGAGAGATTTGTTGGACGCACTGGAAAGAGCACTTTTCCTACAACAAATCCGCAATAACCAGACTTTGGATCTAATTTATGAAACCGTCAATCGTTCAACTCGTTTGGCGGCTCAAGGTGATTTGGATAAAGTTGAATTGGAACCGAAAACGGCGGTGAAACCGGAGTTATTTCAAAAGTCGTCCGAACAAGCTTTTTACGATGCAGTGGTGCAGTTAGTGCCGCAAACTCTGCTATCCAAACAAACTCGGAATTACCAGCAGTTAGTAGATAGTTTGACGGAAATTGCTCCGACTGTAAGCAACTTTTTCGACGGGCCAGAAAGCGTTTTGGTGATGGATTCTGACCCGGAAATTAAGCGCAATCGGTTGAATTTACTGGGTTTGCTGCGGAATCACGCGCGGGTGTTGGCTGACTTTGGGGCGATAGTAAAAAGTTAGAATTTACAATATTTGAGTCCGCCGGGGGTTGAAAACCTCCGCTTCAGTCCGCCGGGGGTTGAAACCCCCGTCTCAAAGCGAAAGTCCTCTTAAGAGGACTGAAACCCACACAGATTAGACTTTTCAGTCAGTTTTAACTCCTATGTTGCACCATTCTCAAATAGCCTTTTGTGAACAGGCTTTCCGGCCTGTTCCACAAGAAAATTTATCTTTTGTGGAACAGGCCGGAAAGCCTGTTGCTGACAATGGTGCAACATCTCAGTTTTAACTGACTTTTAACTGGTTTCCAGGCTCTGCCTGGGAACCCATATCCAGAGGCTCTGCCTCGCTCTGGAAAAGGGAAGATATGAACAATGAATGAGAAACAACAGATTCGTAAATGGGCGCAAATGTCAAACGCCAGTTTCTGGCTAGCGCCACTCGTTGTTACCATATACTATCTAGTAAATAAAGAAAACCCTCTGAGCAAGGAGATATATTTATTTGGAATGGTGGCGCTTACTGCGGCCGGATCATCATATCAGATTCGCTGTTTATCCAGAGAGATTGTCCGGTTAGAATAAAAAATTGAACAACTTGAAAGACGCACTCCTTGAAAAACTCAAAAAAAGGTCGATCGAAATCACAAAAGAGGACACAGCAGTGCCGTTTCCCTACGAATTAGGACACGGCAGTGCGGTTTCCCTACAAATAAATATCGCGTTCGATCGCTCTCTTAAAAAATAAGCAAAATGGCCAATAGTCAATAACCAATTCAAGGTTAAGATATAAACTTATAAAACCAGGGAATTTCGCTCCATCACACACACAACTTATGCCGATAGCTCATATCATTGGACTAGGAAAATCAGGAATTGCCGCCGCCAGACTGCTAAAACGCGAAGGATGGGAAGTAACGCTGAGCGATCGCTCATCTTCCCCAAGCTTGCTCGAACAGCAGCAGGAATTCGCTAACGAAGGAATTAATGTTGAGTTAGGTAAATCCTTTGAACCAGTCGAATCTATAGAATTAATAGTAGTAAGTCCGGGCGTTCCCTGGGACAGTCCAGCATTAGTGCGCGCCAGAGAGTTAGGGATTGAAACAATCGGAGAAATGGCTCTCGCGTGGCGTTACCTCAAATCTCCTTGGGTGGGAATTACTGGCACTAACGGCAAAACTACTACTACTGCTTTAATTGCTGCTATTTTTGCAGAGGCCGGGCTTTACGCTCCCGCTTGTGGCAATATTGGTTATGCTGCGTGCGAATTAGCTTTAGCCGAAAAACCGCCGGATTGGGTAATCGCAGAAATCAGCAGCTATCAGATAGAATCCTCGCCGTTTGTAGCGCCGCGCATCGGAGTTTTGACGACTTTGACGCCGGATCACCTCAGCCGCCACAAAACTTTAGAAAATTACTACAACATTAAAGCGCATTTGCTGAAAAAGTCGGAATTGCAAGTAATCAACGGCGACGATCCTTGTTTGCGGCAACAAGGAGTTGACATTTGGCCGGATGCGTGTTGGACGAGTGTCAAAGGTAAAAAAGATTTGTTGGGAAATACAGATTTTGGAGCCTATATTCAAGATGGTTGGGTAATAGCTCAAAGCGAGAAAATTCTGCCTGCTGAGTCTTTGCGGATGGTGGGAGAACACAATTTGCAGAATTTGTTAATGGCGGTGGCGGCGGCTAATTTGGCGGGGATAGATAAAAGTGCGATCGCCCAAGCCATTGCCAAATTCCCCGGAGTTTCGCACCGCCTCGAACACATCTGCACTTGGGAAGGCATAGATTTCATCAACGACAGCAAAGCTACTAATTATGACGCCGCCCAAGTCGGGTTGGCTTCTGTAAGCGCACCGGCGATTTTAATTGCGGGCGGCGATGCCAAAGAAGGGGACGATCGCGCGTGGATTGATACAATCAAGGCGAAAGCTGCTGGGGTGTTGCTAATTGGGGATGCGGCAGGAATTTTTGCCGATCGGCTCGAACAAGCAAATTACAACGCTTGGGAAATAGTCGAAACAATGGAACGAGCAATCCCGCGAGCAGCAGAATTAGGCAAACAAAATCATGCTAAAGTAGTGCTGCTTTCCCCAGCCTGTGCTAGCTTTGATCAATACCAAAACTTCGAGCAACGGGGCGATCATTTCCGCCAATTATGCCTCGAATCCCTGATTTAACCGACACCAATCCCGTAGGGGCGGGTTCACCAACAATTTAGGCCTAAAACCAATAATCTCGTAAACCCGCCCCCACCCAACTCTCAATCACAATCTACCGCTTTCAAGATACAAGATGCGGGTTCACCAACATCTTTAATTGGCTAACCATAATCTTCATAAACCCCCCGTCCATACTGTCTTCCAAATATCCTTAATTCTAGCCTGCTCTTCCCATTCTAGCTCCTGAAAAACTATCATTATCTCCTCATGAGTATAATCAATAATGATTGCCGCCAAATGAGCAGCGGTTTCCGCATCCAGCATGGCTGTTTTTAACTTTGCCATTGCCTCTTTATCCATTACCACTAAACTTTGAATATTGACCTCACTTTCATTTTAATTGTGTCTGCAAATGTCTTTTAATTTGGTCGGAAAATCAGCACTCTGAGCAGCACTTATTGTATCAGAATGCGACGACGATATTTTAAATTGGCTACAAAGCTGAGAGCGCAATTTTTCATCAATCTCCAGAATATTACCTTGGGAAGCGACGTTTTTTTGCAACAAAATTGCGATTTCCCTTTCCAGTTGGCGATTTCCTTGCTGAAAGAAGTCTTGAGAGTTAGAACGAAACAAACCGCTATTGACTTGCTGAATTTGGCTCGGTGTCAGCGATTGAGCCGAGACTGCCGCCGGAAATCCCAAAGATGCTGCTAGCCACCAGCTAGAAATTATCTGTTTGAGAATGCTGTTCATTACTGTCAGGAGGATTTTGTACCTCAGTTGGTTTCTCGTTTTCTGACTCGCTTGCTAATTCATCTTCTCGTTCAAGTTTTTCTTGCCACTCGACAAGCTGCTGAAAAAGTTTCGGGTTAATTTCAAATACGGGTTTGTTGGTTTCTGACATATTGACTCCTGAAGGTGATTGAAAGACTTGGATTTAACTGGTTCCCAGGCTCTGCCAGGGAACCGCTGTCGAGAGGCTCTGCCTCGCTTTTTCAGCAGGAAAATTGGAGTCTGAGCCTCCGGATCTGCGTTTCCAGGCAGAGCCTGGAAACGAGTAGAAAAACAATTATGTCGATCGGAAGTTACGCTCCAACCTTCAGCAGCGACATAATTATGCCTGTTAATGAACCACCAAGCAAAGCTAAAGTAGCTAAGGTACTAATGCCAAATCCTGCCGCTCTTTTTTCGGCAGCTTGATAGTAACCCCAAGCAAACAAAATGCGTCCAATTATCCAAACTGCGCCGATACCGGCGCCCCAAATTGGGCTGATAAATTGCGAAAACAGCCACAGCGAGGGCAAAAATAGAATCATTTGCTCTAAGGTATTTTGCTGAACTCGCACCACTCGCTCAAAGTCTGGGTTTCCTGTCATCTGCGGGGGAGAAACTTTATATTTGAATCTAGCTCTGCCGACGTTGATGGTAACAACGAAGTAGAGAATTAATGCTGAAACAGTAATTAGACTAGGCCAAAGTGTGGCGTTTGCTTCTGCGAGCATGATTCGGTATTATTGGGGTGGACTATATATAGCAATCCTCGCATCGTTTGTGTAATTATTGTAGGGGGCAAACCCCCCGTGGTTGCCCCATGAGGCCGAGGTAAGCAAAGAAAGGCATTACCCCTACATCTTTTTACGACTCCTGCAAGGATTGGTATATCTTGATTATAAATCAATTATTGCCGATCGCGTTATTCATCGCCCTCCCGTCATTCAAGGCAGGGGATTTGATGCAACTGCTGGGTATTAGTGGCGCGACAATTGCTTTCGGATTCTGGGACATCCTCGAAAACTTGCTGGCTGGGATTTTGATTCTTTTGCTCGCACCTGCATAGGGATACCAGCCCCCGACTCTTGTCGTGAGTAGCCCAAATTTTAGACTTTTGTTCAACCTCCCAGATTCCTCAGTGTAGTCAATCTAAAATCTAAAATCTGTGGAGTAAATTTAAAATCTAAAATCTAAAATCTAAAATCTAAAATCGTGTGACGGATACAAGCCCCGACTTAAGGAGATTATTTTGCTCAACAATATTCGAGACAGTCTTAAATATTTCACTAGGAGCAGGATTCCTCGAGAGCATCTAAAGCAAATACGAGTTGACTTGTTGGAAGAATCAACCCTAAATATTAACTATCTTGTCTTAATTCTCGGTTCCTGTATAATTGCCACCTTTGGACTGCTTTCCAACAGTGCAGCCGTCATTATCGGTGCTATGATCATTGCGCCTCTGATGTTGCCAATCCGAGGGTTAGCATTTGGAGCGGTAGAAGGTAACGTTATCATCTTCCGCAAAGGTTTAGTTGCATTAGCAGTCGGGACGGTGCTAGCAATTTTTTTAGCTTGTTTTCTGGGCGCTTTGGTACAAATTCCCGACTTTGGAAGCGAAGTTTTAGCTCGTTCTAAACCTACATTACTAGACTTGGGAATTGCGATCGCCGCTGGGGGAATCAGTGGCTATGCAAAAGTTCAGCCCAAAGTTTCTGCTACTCTGGCGGGAACGGCGATCGCCGTGGCTCTGATGCCACCAATTTGTGTTATAGGTTTAGGCTTATCTCAAGCTAATTGGTCGCTCAGCCTGGGAGCAAGCCTCCTGTATCTTACTAATTTGCTGGGAATTACTCTCTCCTGTATGCTAACCTTTTTGATGGCCGGCTACACCCCCCTGCATCGCGCCCGTAAAGCCATCTTTTGGGCGCTAGCATTGACGGCTATACTTGTAATTCCTCTGGGCGTGAGTTTTGCGGAATTGATCGAGCAAGCGCAACTTGAAGCTAGTCTGAAGCGGGCGTTGCTTAACCGAACTATTACTTTTCAACGGGTGGAACTGATTGCAACTGATACTAACTGGTTGACGAAACCGCCGGAAGTGCGTCTGATTGTTCGCAGCAGCGAAGCTTTGACACCCAAACAGGTTCAGCTTTTAGAAGCATTTGTCGAAAAAGAAATGGGTCAACCATTTACCTTAATTTTTCAAGTGAGTCAAGTTGAAGAAGTGCGGCGCTCGACGCTGAATAAGTCCCGCTCAAAACCGAATCCTTAACTATTTTATTCCTAATTATATGACCCCAGAAACTCTAATTAACGAAGCGACTATCGAAGGCAATCTGAAGAAATTTCTTTTAGTGCTATTAGTTTCCTTAAGTGTGGCGATACTGCCGCAACTATGGGGCTGGTTGCGCCAAATTCCCTACACGCTGCTTTTAGTAATTGTCGGGTTGGGCTTGGCTTTTATAGATGTGCGATTGGTGTCGCTCTCGCCCGAACTGATTCTGTTGATTTTTTTGCCGCCTCTGTTGTTTGAAGCTGCTTGGAATCTGGAATGGTCTAAACTCAAGCGGGATTTAGTGCCGATCGCTCTTTATGCGGTTTTGGGTGTTGTTATTTCCGTTGCGGGCGTGGCTTTTGCTCTCAACCAAATAGCGGGAGTTTCTTTAGCGATCGCCCTGTTGGTAGGAGCTAGTATATCTGCTACAGATCCTGTTTCAGTTATTGCATTGTTCCGCGAACTGGGAGTTGAAAAACGCCTAGCTTTGCTGGTGGAGGGAGAGAGTTTATTTAATGATGGCATCGCTGTTGTTGCCTTTAGTTTTTTGGTGGGATTCTCTTTAGGGACGGATGACGTTGGCATCCCATTTCTTGTGGGGCGTTTCTTAGCTTTTGTGGGAATTGGGATTGCTGTCGGGAGTGCGATCGGTTTTGGTATCTCCTATCTCACCCAACGGTTTGATTTACCTTTGGTGGAGCAATCGTTAACCTTAGTTTCCGCCTACGGCACTTATATAATTGTTGAGGAACTGGGTGGTTCTGGGGTGATTGGTGTGGTGGTGATGGGCTTGATATTTGGAAATTTCGGCTCTCGTATCGGTATGCAGCCCAGTACCAGACTTGCGGTGACACAATTTTGGGATTTTGTGGCGTTTTTTGTAAATTCGATCATGTTCTTGCTGATTGGCGATCGAATTAGTTTTGCTGGTTTGGGAGCGAATTTAGGAGTCATTGGCATAACTGTGGTGGCGATGTTTGTGACACGCGCCATCGCTATTTTTGGTTTAGGATGGTTGAGCAATAGGTTGGCAAAATCAGAAATTTCATTAGCCGATAGAACTGTGATTTGGTGGGGAGGATTGCGGGGTTCTGTGTCGATTGCTTTAGCTTTGAGCGTGCCGGAGGTTTTCCCCGAACGGCAAAAAATTATTGCGATCGTGTTTGGTGTAGTTTTATTTACGCTGCTAGTACAAGGTTTAACCACCAAGGCGCTGCTGGAAAAACTGGGGTTGTTGAACAACCAGGAGTTGCGCCAGGAGTATCTGGAGGCGATCGCCCAACGTGTTGCTCTCAATCGGGTTCTCAAGCATCTATCTGAAGTATCGGGCGATCGTAAAATCGAGCCTGAGTTTTCCAATCATCTCGTGAGTCAGCTTCAAGAAAAATTAAACTTGCTGCAAGCAAGAATCAATCAAATGTACGATCGATCTCCTGAACTGCGACAGATGACTATCGACAAACTCGAAGGGGATTTGGAGGCAATAGAGGCTGATACTTATGCTGAATTTGTGCGATCGGGTCAATTGAAGGAGCTGCCTGTTTCTGTGTTGCAGCAATGTTTTAAAGAGCGGAATGAGACAATTGTTTCTTAAAGCGAATTCGGTTGCAGGATAAACAGAAATAAGTTGTAAGCTGAAGTGCATTTAAATTGTTGTATAGTCAAATTTAAGAAAAGTCTTGTGGGTGGGCCATAAAGCCTGCCCACAAATACAATTTAGATGCCCAACAGCTTAGGAATGAGAATTAAATAACTTCCACAAGTTTGTGTGTGGGATGGGCGTCCCGCCCGGCCAAAAAGGACGGGCGGGACGCCCCTCCCACAATAACAATTAAAATTGT
>NZ_JAUBUB010000088.1:17089-26690 GCF_036705265.1 Microcoleus sp. B4-C2 | reverse complement strand
CACTCGTCGGGTTTAAAGGTAAAAGCACTAGACGAGTGAGTCAGAACAAGGTTTTCAGCGCCGCCAAGTCAGAGGGAATTCTCTGGCGGTAGAAATTTAAGATGAGTTGGATCAAGCGGCATCCCCCTCTAAATTTGCAGCCGATGTCTACCAACGATTATCTCCTGAAAGATTCCGTCAATTGCGTGAGGTAGCTTTGGGTAAAAAACAGTTCCCTTAGCTTGCCCCAAGTTTACCTCTGACCCCAAAATTGACGTTGATGAGGTTGTGCCAGTCGAGGACAATCCTGGGGTCGGTTAGCTGTGCACTTTCTTTGAACTGGCACAGCTAAAAATACTTTCTCTGTAACCCTTGACAGTTACCCATAAATTACTTACATTAGTTACATACTTTACTATGTAACTGGTAGGTAACTTATGGCAATTCCATCGGTGATGCAAGGACTGATCGAGGTAGAGGGAGGCAAAGTATTCGAGCTAGATTCTCCCCAAGGTGCGACATGGTTGCGTTTGACACCATCTTTCAGATATGAACCGATTGGAGCAAGCAAGCCCTGCACAGTCAGAAAAGAATCGGGCAAAGGGGGTGATTATTGGTATGGTTACAGAAAGATGTCGGGGCGGTTACACAAGAAATATATTGGCAAGTCCTCAGAGGTAAGCACGGCTAAGCTTGAGGAGGTTGCAGAGGCTCTGAATACTCCCCCCCAATCACGGGTTACAGACAAAGTTACACAGGATGCAGCTAAAGTTACAGATACGGTTACAGATAGTTGCGACTCTGACAGATTGACGGCTTTAGAGGTACAAGTGCAAGCGCTGCAAGAATCGTTAGAAGCGTTGAGGAGCGAACTGCTGGGAAAGTCCGAATCGGGTAATTCTGAGGAGTTACCCACAGTTACAGATAATGGGTTACAGAATAAGTTAAGTAACTTAAGCGCAGAGAACGAACTTTTGAGGGAGGAAGTGGCTCGACTACGATCGCGACTTGACCAAGAGCGCGTCGATCACAAGGAAGTGGAAGTGGAAGTGACCGATATTCTTAATCGCGAGGAAGTGGAAGTGGAAGTGGAAGCGGCCGATATCCTTAACCGATTGAAAGCTCGCCGGGGGAAATCAAAAACCGACTTGCGAGATATGGAGATTATCTTAGAGATTTTGGAAGGCTGAGAGGACGTACCCAGTTCTGCCCCCCCCTTGACACTTTGGAGTAAGTCTGCAATCGTGAGTGGTAAGGAAGATTGATGCGCGGTAGCGCGGTGTTGGCACACCTCACTAACCACGACTTCCCCAAACCGTTCTCTTACAACGTTTGGAGCTAAATCATTATGTCATTTTCAGAACGCTTGTCTAGTGCAGACTTGCAAAATCCTGCTTTGTCCCGCCGTGAGCTGCTGGGTAAATCTGCGTCGATCACGCTGGCAGCAGCGACGAAGTTACCACCGAAGCCACCAGCACCCAAAAAATACCCCTCACCAGAATTCAATATTGGTGATTTGGTGGCTTGTGATTGGGTGAACGATCGAGATGAGGATGAGGATGAGGATGAGGGTGAACACATCACAGATTTTGGTGAAGTTCTGGGGATGCGCTATTTACCGGAATCTGAGTCAATTTTTCCAGCAAAAAGCTGGGTCTACTACATCTGGTGGACGGATAGCACATCTAAAGTATGGAATCCTTATCCCTGTTATGACGGCGAACCCACCGAGGCTTCTAGTCTGAGGCTGGTACAGCGCGCTTAGTAGCTGGTGAATAGAGTCGATCAACGCGGGCCGGGAGGGGGCTGGCTTATGGTCTGCCTCCCGGCAGCGACCTGCAACCGGGATATGTGATACCCGGTATACCCCAAAAAGCAAAAATAAATGGTGTTTGGCTTCGTCAAATTGGAACCCTTGCCTACTGCGGGTTTGGAGTAAATTTTAATATTGCGGAATGTTCCCCAAACCCATTAGGTTTGCCCGCGCGTTATACACAAAAATAGCTCAGCTTTTCAAGTAGTAACGAATAGAAGCTACGACCTATAGGTCAGATTTTTCTGTATACGCTCAAAACTAGGCAGAAAGCGGGTTCTGAAGATTGCAGTAAATATGCCTTTTGAATTGGTCGAGGGTTTGTGGTAGCGGGAAGCAGATCATGTGTGTGGCTTTGGCGAACCCTATAGGGTTCTGCTGCTTGTTTACTGCCTCTTCACCGATCGCCGAGAGCTTCTCCATCCTCCAAAATAAACTCTCAAACCCTTGCTATAACTGCCTCTCTACGGCACAAACTCATATGAGTTTGTGTAAATAACTCGTTATACTTCGCAATACCTCGCAATTCCTAGCAGAACGAGATTTAGCCCGCTCAAACCTGATTAAAACGGTGTAGAAGGAAATTCGAGACCTATAGGTCTCTAGCTCAACCGTTTTAATTAAAATGTCTGCCCTCAAGTCCAATATTTTCTGTACATAGAGAAAAGCCAACCCTATAAAGACTTCCAGCGCTTCCCGGTCGGCTTCGACTTCCGGGCCCGGAAGTAAGAATAACTTCAGCTTAGTCCCTCCCTGGCTGTTGAGAGAGGTATGTCTGCGATCGGTGCTAAAGTTTTATCAAAGCAGAAAAAACGACCGCTACCAACGGTCGCCACCAGTAAATTAATTTTTTTAACTAAGATGACTTTACCACATTTCAAGCTACCCGGCCAACAACAACACGATCGCGTTTCCTTGGAAGATGCCATCAGAAGATATGAGAACGGGCTACTGACGGCGACAGGTTATATTTACACCATCACCAAAATCTACAGGGCTAAGGGTCATAAGCTAACTATCCCCAAAGCACGGGATTTTTACGAGTATTTTAAAATACCAAAATCAACATTCTACCGAGCACTCACCGAGTTGGAAAATAATCCAGAAGTAGATTTTCACTGGTATGAGTCGGGGGGGATATCTATGTGGTGGGGTGATGAGACTCAAGAGGAAGCCCCGAAAGAGCTAAATTACAAGCGTTTAAACGAACTTCCTGAACCTGTTCGAGCGGAGTTTGAAGCATTTATCCGCACAGAATGGCGCAAAATCAAAAGAGAGGAAATTAGAAGCCTGCATCGATTCTTAGAAAAGCCGACAGACTTCCAAAACTGGTGGCAAAAGTTCCAGCAAAAGCCAGCAGCAACCACAGCAGAAGCGGAAACAGAGACAGCACAAGCGGAAACAGAGACAGCAGAAGCGGAAACAGAGACAAAACCTGAGCGCGTTTTTATCGGTCCCACCGACGAACAAAAAGCGCAGGTGCGTGAGGCACTTAAAAGGTCAAGAGAAACCAAAACCAAAACCAGATCAAGTCTCACTCCTGACGACATAGAAAGGATAGAAAGCACTTTGCGGCGGAGTTAATTCAGTTCGTAGCTTTTTTATAAGCTCTAAAGGCTGTTTTTTGCCGAGGTTTAGACTTGTGAACCGCTTGTCATCAATTGCCAAAGCATTGCCATTTGGTTTGTTCAGCGGTTCTGTTGTACAGTCCAGCATCCAAGCTTGCTTGAGTTCGATCTCGGAACATTTAAATGTTCCGAGACAACTTCCAACACTTGTAACCGCCTCCCACAAAGGTTTTTGCAAGGTGCTGCAAGTCTTCTGTGTGATCACGGATCATTTAAATGATCCGCCACAACTAACAAAACCTGAAATCGGCTCAAAAATAGCCAGTTTTACCCTACTCTTCCCCCGCCGGACTCTCCCACGTCGATGTATAACATCGACGAGTGAGTTTTGGGCGGGAAACCCTTGCTTTGCAAAGGTTCCAGAAAAAGTCATTTTCGATAAAACCGGAAGTACCTGGGCTGGTGAGTGTTGTCTGACACTTCGGAATTTTCTATTTCCTGTCAAATCTTAAAAAAAAATCTCTCTCGGAGATGTTTATATATTTGAAGAATATATGAGAGAGTCCATAACCCTCTTTGGTAAAAGGTTACAGGCATCGACCGTCCCAAAAATGAGACTGTAGTCTCAAAAATGAGACTGTAGTCCCAAAAATGAGACTATTTTGCTAGCAGCAAATAAGCGCGCTAAAAATGGGTACCAAATTGAGCCTGTGACCCACTACCATACCTAAAAAGCAAAATCGGAAGTGAGATAATTGATGTGTGCACTACCAGGCCTCTGGCGG
Organism: Microcoleus sp. B4-C2; assembly: GCF_036705265.1. NCBI lineage: Bacteria > Bacillati > Cyanobacteriota > Cyanophyceae > Oscillatoriales > Microcoleaceae > Microcoleus > Microcoleus sp. B4-C2. The sequence goes on along the minus strand of NZ_JAUBUB010000088.1, from coordinate 22,545 downwards.
GGGTTTTTGGGGTGTTTGAGGCGCTTTTGAGGTGCGGGTGAGGTTCAGTGAAGCCTGAAACTCAAGGCCTTTGGCGGGACGTTTGAGCCACTTTTGAGGTGCAGTTGAGGTGCAGCCTGCCCTCTGTGAGTTCCAGAAATCGCTGAAACCCAAAGCCGATGGTGGGATTTGAACCCACGACCGTTCGATTACGAATCGAATACTCTACCCCTGAGCTACATCGGCACAGACAATTTTGGATTATAGCACAACTATAGCGAAAAAAGCAAGGAGTCGTAGAATTTAATTCAAAACTCCACAACTCCTAGCTCACCAACAGTTAAACGGTCACTTCAGTGTCAGTTGATCCGCCTCTGGCCCCGGAATAAACCAAACCCCGCTGCATATCCAGCGTCAGCATAGTTCCGTCCCGAATTACCCGCGTGGCATTCTTCACGCCCACCATCACCGGCACGCCCAAGCGCAAACCGATAATCGCGGCGTGAGAAGTCAAACTGTCCTCCTCCGTCACTACACCTGCGGCTTTCCGAATCATCTCGACAAAAGCAACACTTGTGTGTTCGACTACCAAAATTTCTCCAGCGTGGAAATTGCCTACATCCGCAGCAGTGCGAGCAACCCTGGCCATCCCACTCACCGAGCCCAAACCGACACCGGTGCCTTTGCCTAAAACTGCTGTCACTACTTCAACTTTGATCAAATCCGTCGATCCGGCAACCCCTTGCAGAGTACCGGCGGTCATCACCACTAAATCTCCGTCGGAGACTAACTCTTTTTCCTGGGCGACTGTCATGGCAGAGTGAAATGTCTGGCCGGTGGAGGGTAAATCCAGCACCAGCAAGGGTTTTACTCCCCATACTAATTGCAGTTGTCGGGCTACGTCTACGTGAGGAGTAATTGCCAAAATCGGAGTTTTGGGTCGGAATTTCGAGACATTTCGGGCTGTGGCGCCGGTTTTGGTCAGCGTCATGATGGCCGCCGCGTTCAATTGTTCGGAGATTTGGCTGACTGCTTGGCTGATGCCGTTGGGGATCGATCGACCAATATCTTCTACATTCCTAATATTCCGCTTAATTCCTTCCCTCTCCATCCGCACCGCAATTCTCGCCATCGTCGCCACCGCTTCGACGGGGAACTTGCCGACAGCAGTTTCATTCGAGAGCATCACTGCATCAGTTCCGTCAAGAATCGCGTTGGCCACGTCGGAAATCTCGGCGCGGGTGGGACGGGGATTGTTGACCATGCTGTCGAGCATCTGGGTAGCGGTAATTACCGGAATACCCAGCCGGTTGGAGGTAGCAATCAGCCGCTTTTGCAAAATCGGCACGTCTTCGGCGGGTAGTTCCACTCCCAAATCGCCGCGGGCGACCATCACGCCGTTGCAAAGGGTGAGAATTTCCTCCATTTGTTCGATCGCCTCGTGCTTTTCGATCTTGGCAATCACCGGTACTTGCTTGCCCGCACTCGCAATGAGCTCTTTAATTTCGAGCACATCTTGGGGATTCCGCACAAAGCTAAGGGCTACCCAATCGACACCTTGGTCGAGGCCGAACATTAAATCTTTGCGGTCTTTATCAGTCAGCGCTTTAATTGAGAGGTAAACTCCCGGAAAATTCACCCCTTTGTTGTTGGAAAGCGGCCCGCCGACGACGACGCGGCAGTACAATTCCCGCGCCGCGCGGTCTACTTTTTCCACCAGCATTTCCACTTTCCCGTCGTCAAGCAGAATCACTGATCCCTCTGGAACTTCGTCTGCTAGGGGGTCGTAGGTGACGGAAGAAATGAGTTCGGTGCCGGGAACTTGGCGACTGGTGAGAATGAAAGGATCGCCGTTTTTGACAACTATAGAGCCTGTCTCAAAGCGCCCTAAACGAATTTTCGGGCCTTGGAGGTCTTGGAGGATGGCTACCGGCTGGTTGAGTTCAAAGGATGTTTGCCGGATTAAGCGAATGCTGCGCTGGTGGTCTTCTTCTGTTCCGTGGGAAAAGTTGAGTCGCAAAGTTGTGGCACCTGCTTCTATGAGCTGGCGCAGCACTTGTGGGTCCGAAGTTGCTGGGCCAATGGTGGCGACGATTTTAGTCCGGCGTAGGGCTTTTGGCAATTGCATCAGCGGTGTTCTGGGGAGGCGGGTGGATTTCTTGTTTAAATTTCGGCTAACGTTTCATCTTTGCACTACAAGCAATGATGCTAGTCTCAAGTCTTAAAAATTTTGATAGTCGTCAAAAAAGTAGGTATTGAACAATATATAGAATATCTGACTTTTTACCGATCGGTAATCTTTTCTTGGGGAGCGCTCTTTTTTGCAAATTTTTCCGCTCTCAGGCTTGACATAAATACAGACATACCCATTGATTTTAATTGGTCTGCTGAGCTCTTTTGGCTAATCTAGGACTGGTATCCTTGTACAACAGCAATACTTTCCTGTTTGTGCAGAGGCTAGTTTTTGGCGATCGAACTCTGTTCTTTCATAAAACTTTACTATTGTCAGGCTTGTATCTTATACTACGCAAGTGTGAAATATTAAGGAGTCTTAACAAAGATGTCGGAGGCAGGACGGCCGCTGACAGTGCCGAAAGAGTTTCTGAGTCCTCCCGGTGACTTCAATCCGACACTGCTGCTGTTTTTGAGTGCAGTAGTGATTATCGTGATTTCTAACTTGGGTTTCTGGTGTTGGGGATGGCCGCAGTGGTGCTGTTTTACGCTGAACGTGTTGGCGTTGCACATGGCTGGAACTGTGATTCACGATGCGTCTCATAATGCAGCCCATCGCGATCGCACAGTTAATGCTATTTTGGGACACGGTAGCGCGCTGATGTTGGGTTTTGCTTTCCCGGTGTTTACGCGGGTACATATGCAGCATCACGCCCACGTTAATGACCCAGATAACGATCCAGACCATTATGTTTCGACGGGCGGGCCTTTGTGGTTGATTGCTGCGAGGTTTTTTTACCACGAGATTTTCTTTTTTAAGCGCAAACTGTGGCGGAAATACGAACTCTTGGAATGGTTTCTCAGCCGTTTGTTTGTCGTAGCGGTGGTGTATATTGCCATTCAGTACGACCATTTAGGTTACGTGCTGAATTTTTGGTTTTCTCCGGCTTTGGTGGTGGGGTTGGCGTTGGGGTTATTTTTTGATTATTTGCCGCACCGTCCGTTTCACGAGCGCGATCGCTGGAAAAATGCCAGAGTATATCCTAGTCCTATTCTAAATATCTTGATTTTGGGGCAGAATTATCATCTGATTCATCACTTGTGGCCTTCCATTCCTTGGTACAATTACAAGCCTGCTTATGAGGCTGTCAAGCCGCTGTTGGATGAGAAAGGTTCTCCTCAAACTTTGGGAATATTGGAAGGGAAAAAGGACTTTTGGAGTTTTATATATGACATTTTTTTAGGGATTAGGCTGCATCACAAGAAAGCGTCTGATTGACAAAAAACCCGGTTTCTTTGAGAAGCCGGGTTTTTTTTATAATAAAAGCTTTTAACCATCTATCCCCAGGGCAGGTTTTGTACTTTATCAAGTCCCGTAAAAAATAAACCCACCTGTAATGGTGAGTTAACTTTTAAATCAAGCCCAAATTGATACTCCCCAGGGCTTCAGCCCTGGGGATTCTTGAATGAATCCGAAAACTCTCAAAGGCGTTATCAAAGCACCTCTATACGCTCAAAACAACTACCAGTACAAAGGGTATTGCAATTGCGCTTACTTTTGTTTTACTTTCGGAGTCCATCACAACGCCAGATAGGTACGCTCCATGTTCACCATTACTTGTTTACCCAGGCTACGGTCATGCCGAGACGAGATAACGAGCGGGGTTTCTCCTTAATAAAACACTTCTTCACGTAGATGGTTGTTCTTACTTGCAATTTAATTCTAATACAACCTTTCAATCGCTTGTGTAAAGAAATATTGAAGGCGGTTGAAACCGCAGCCGACTTCCTCCCCGTGTCTAAAGCCAGGGGCTTCCGTCTCGTTTTTCGGTGAATCTATTATTTTTCCCCAGCCACCGCCACCGCTAAATTCCTATCGGGGCGCAAATTTTGAGCTCCCCGCAAATAAGGATGATAAATTTCAGTATTTGCCGGCCAATTGACGTGAATTAAAAACCGAATGCAGCGTTCCAAAGCACCCTCAACGTGCATTTGCTGTACGTCCAACAAAGGAACATTACACCAGTGAGGACGTTCGCGGGCGATCGCAGCCGGAAACACAGCATCTAAATCGCGAGTAGCAGAAAACGTAGCACTAATAATTAAATCTGGATTTATATCATTTTTTGCTTCTAATTCATCTAATAATTCTCTCACCGCTTCTCGAATTGCTGCCACCGAATTCTCGCTAGCAGTAGTTGCCCCACGAATCCCCCGCACTTGCCACTCCACGCAAATTTCCTCCATATTAGTCAGTTGTCAGTTGTCAGTTGTCAGTTGTTAGTTGTCAGTTGCTAGTTGTCAGTTGCTAGTTGCAATTACCCATTACTAATTACTAATTACCACTGCCAACAGACTACTGCCAACTGCCAACTGACTATTTAATCACGGGCGATACATCCACAGCGGCACACCGCTAGTAGAAAGCTCGAATTCCAGCAAATTCTTGTAAGCCCAAAGCCCGGATGTATCCAGACTACTCCCCAAGACGCGATTTAGGAAAGGTTTTTGTTTTTCTAGCGTGCAAGACTCGGTTTTTTCCGGGTCGAGGCCTGCGAGTTCGGCGACAAGGCGGCGAGCGTCCTCTTCTGTTCCCAGTCGATCGACCAAACCCAATTCTAAGGCTTGCTGGCCGGTAAAAACCCGACCATCGGCAAAACTTTTCACTTTCTCAACAGGCAATTTCCGGGCTTCAGCAACGGTTTCCACGAATTGCTGGTAGCTGGTGTCGATCAAGTCTTGCAGAATTTGCTGTTCAGGATCTGTCAATTCGCGATCGAATGCCAAGATATCTTTATACGGCCCCGATTTAATCACCTGAAAAGAAACGCCTACTTTTTCTAACAGCCGTTCTAAATTGTTACCCCGGATAATCACGCCAATGCTGCCAGTAATTGTACCCGGATTAGCAACGATATGCTCGGCTCCCATGCCGATGTAAACTCCGCCAGAAGCTGAAATATTGCCGAAACTGGCAACAATTTTGACTTTTTCGCGCAAACGCTTGAGTGCGCTGTAAATTTCCTGGGAATCGCCGACAGTGCCGCCGGGGCTGTCTATCCGCAGCAGCAAGGCGGGAAATTTGCGTTCTTCAACGGTTTTGAGAGCTTCTAGCACTCGTTTACGGGTTTCTCCGGCAATGGCTCCGGTGATTTCGATACGGGCGATTTGTTTGCGGTAGCGGGGCTTGAATGGCCAAATCATGGGCAGTTTACAGGCAAGGTGAAATTTTGTAGCTAACTTCTAGTGTGCCTTATTCATCGGGTTAGATGTTGTGCCTGTGTTCGCAACAGGCAAGATGCCTG
>NZ_JAUBUB010000088.1:0-16989 GCF_036705265.1 Microcoleus sp. B4-C2 | reverse complement strand
TTGCACAAGAAATTGCTTGATTGTGGAACAGGCATCTTGCCTGTTCCAGATTGGCGGCAACAGGCAAGATGCCTGTTGCACAAGAAATTGCTTGATTGTGGAACAGGCATCTTGCCTGTTCCAGATTGGCGGCAACAGGCAAGATGCCTGTTCCACCTTGATTTTGTGGAACAGGCATCTTGCCTGTTCATAATGACCGAGATTTGTACGATCGCACTTCACCCAACACCAATATATAATTGTAAAAATTGCTTAACAAATCTACATTATCCCCACCAGAATCAATCTCATCAATTATTTGGAGTCTCCGCCATGCAGCTAAAACTTACCGATTCAAAACTGCCTTTTGCCCCGCTGTTGCTAATTGCGCCGTTTTTCCTGTGGGGAACCGCGATGGTAGCGATGAAGGGAGTGATGCCGCACACAACACCGCTGTTTGTGGCTGTCGTGCGTTTGATACCTGCGGGTGTGTTGGTGCTGCTGGCGGCGGCGCTGATGGGAAAACCACAGCCCCAGGGTTGGAAAGCTTGGCTGTGGATTTCGCTGTTTGCTTTGGTTGACGCTACTTTGTTTCAAGGCTTTTTAGCCGAAGGTTTGGCGAGAACCGGTGCGGGTTTGGGTTCGGTGATGATTGATTCTCAACCGCTAGCAGTGGCGATTTTGTGTTTGTGGCTGTTTCAAGAAAAAATAGGTTTTTGGGGCTGGTTAGGATTAGTTATTGGCGTTGCGGGCATCAGTTTAATTGGGTTGCCCGATGGCTGGATTGTGGGGCTTTTTCATCCTGAAAACAGGGAGGTTTCTGGGGGTATCGAACAGTTGTTTCAGGGTGGAGAATGGTTGATGCTGTTGGCTGCTTTGTCGATGGCTGTGGGTACGGTTTTGGTGCGCTGGGTTTGCCGTTATGTTGATCCGGTGGTGGCGACTGGTTGGCACATGATTTTGGGCGGTTTGCCGCTGTTGGCAATGTCGGCGGCAACTGAGTCTGATCAGTTTGTGAATATCGATTTTTCGGGCTGGATGGCGTTAGGTTATTCTACTGTGTTCGGAAGTGCGATCGCCTACGGTTTATTCTTTTATTTTGCTTCGAGTGGCAGTCTAACAAGTTTAAGTTCTCTTACCTTTCTTACGCCTGTTTTTGCTTTGCTGTTCGGCAATTTGTTCTTGGGCGAAGTGCTCAATCCGCTGCAATCGATGGGGGTTGGGCTGACTTTGGTGAGTATTTATTTGATTAATCAGCGGGATACTTTGGGTGAGAAATTGAACAAAATGCGGCACGGTGAAGCGAGTGCAGAAGTTGAAGCAACAGGATTGTTAGAGTCGTCTGAGTTGAATTCTGTAGAATTACCCGTGCAGTTGCGGGTTAGCGAATTGGAATCAGAAGTTTAGCGCTTTGAGAAATTTAGGGAGAATCAGTTAATTCTTGAATTAACTGATTTGGAGTTAAAATCCTAGGAGTGTTAACCGGAAAATCTCGCGGGTTGCGGGTGACAATGGCATCAATTAGATTGATTACAGCAGTGCTGTACTGAATCGCATCTTCAAAATCCTTGAAGTTGCAAGTTAATGCCATTGAAATAACAGAGTTATCTACTGTTGCTACTTGACAAAATGTGGCTAGCTGCCGCAAAAAATCCAGCGTCCAATCGCGGCCTCTGTCTCTGCGGATAATATAGTAAAGATCGCTAAAAGTTGAGGCTGAAACATAGCCTTGAATTTGTGCTTCTTCAACAAAAGTTAAAATGCGATCGCTCTCAGCAAAGAAAGGTTCTCGTTCGAGCGCAACATCTACTATTATATTGGTGTCTATCAGGATTTTCACAAGTTATGTTTTTCCTTTAAATATTCCCATTTTGCTTGTTTGTCTGGATCGTCAAAATCCAGCGGTTCCGGTACAGCATCTCGATCGAATAAACCTTGAAATGCCTTCACGTTAGTTTTAAACTTTTTTTGAGGTGCTTCAGGCGCGATCGCATTTTCTGACGCGCTGGCTTGTTTAACCGTATCAGGTAGCTGCAAGACGATGATTTCTACATCTCCCGGCGGCATATTCACGGGTTCAACAACTACCAAGTTGCCAGTTGCATCGATTTTACCTCTAAGTTTGTATGCTTGCATGGTAATCTCCGATAACTATGTTTCTATTATATGACATAATAACTTGCTTCCTTACCAATCCTCTTCATCACCACTCTTAATGCCTCTGCTTTGAATCTCTTCTATAAAAGTTTTTAAACTGGGATTTTCTGCGTAATGCTTCATCAAAACTTTATGCTTGCGATATTGTTCTGAAATTACTCGATAATATTTAGGATTTTTAGCATCGATCCTAAACTTGTGTTTTTTCTCAACTTGCAGATTTAAAGTATCGAGACAGTTTTTAACTTTAGATTTTTTCTTGTTGTCGGTATAATAGAGTGGAAGCAACCAACACTCTATAGAATGTACAGAGATTGCAAATATAATTTTTTGTTGATATTTGCTGTAAAAGTCATCGCCACTTGCACCTCTAAACTTTTCAATAACTTTTTCAATTAACTGCTGAGGAGTAAATTCACCGTTTTCATCTTGTTTGGGGATATTATAATCTTCTGAAACATCCGTATCTATTTGGATAATGATATAGTCAATAAATTGCAATGCTTCTTGAAAATCTCTTGACTTACAATAATCAAAAACTAGAGTCCAGCCGCCGTATGTGGATTTATTCTCATTGTCTTTATCTCTTTCTGGTTGAAGTTGTCTAATATCTAAATCAGGACTATTGAAATATCCAGCTAAAATATTCTCAATCACAATCTGGTCAGTAAGTCCCTCTGTAACCAATCCAAAACTAATCATATTAAAAATTCTTAGGAAGTCCGCCGATATAGCCTCTCAAAAATGCCTCTGATAATTTCACAGGTTCTTGTCCCTCCAAAGGTTTAGGTTTGAGAATGCGTCTAGCTTTAGTATAACCTAATTGATTGCGGGAAATCACAAGCAGTCGCTGTTCGTCATCATCTAAATCCAAACCGTCCAGAATTGCCGGGTTGTGAGTTGTAAAAATGACTTGTTTGTCATGTTTTTTTGCTAATTCGACTAATTCTTGCATTAATCGGCGGCACAATCTGGGGTTGAGAGAAGCATCAATGTTATCTATTGCAAAAAATTTAGGTGTGAGATCGCTAATAAATAAAGCGAAGTAAAAAAGCAAGAATAAAAAGCCTTCATTAGAACTTTTTTGATCGAAGTAAGCTAAATCTGGATCTAAGTATCTATCTTTAATTTGGAGAGAGTTTTGAATACTTGATAAATTTGGAGAAGCTTCAAAATCTTGAAACCAATCTATCAATTGCAGTTTTTTCTTGATTTCATTAAGCTGCTCCTGGTTATCGGAATTCACAAATTTTAATAGTTTAAACAAGCCTTCTCCCTTAATACCTAATGGTTGAATTTGCCCTTCTTTTTCAAAAGTACGTAAGGCGATATTTTCAGGAGAGTAAATGATAAATTGCTGTATTTTAAGTGTTTTGATATTTGTTTGGCGACTAGATTGATATTGTTCATTTCGGCTGTCTAAAAAACTATTATATTCCCAAGCAGGAAGCTGCCTATATGCTTTTTCTAAATTCCGTTCGTATTCTGAAACCCCATAGTAAAAATGATTTTTCCATCGAGCATAGGGTGTATTATCGTTATTTAAAATAAAGCTTATTTTTATTGTGTCATTATTTCCTCTAATTTCAATGCTGATATCTTTATCTAAATTTTCCTTTTCAAAAGCCGATCGCATAAATTGAGGTTCTGTAACTCGGATGCCCCTAGAAGCTAAAAACTCGTTATCCAGCTTGTCATCAGCCGCCGCAGAAGCAAGGGCGATCGCCTCTAGGATATTACTCTTTCCGCAGCCATTTTCACCGATCAATACAGTTACTCGTCCTAATTCTAGCTTCAGCTTTTGAATGGACTTATAATTTTCGATTCTGACTTCTCCAATCATAATTCAATCCCATATAATCTTAATGTACTCATTGTATCTCCGATCGCATGAATCTCAAAGAACGCTTGCACAGCCATCTGATTCAAATTGTACGCGATCGCAACCCATACCTCGCATCCGAAGGGCATTTTTATGTCCAGCAATACATCCGCGAACAGTTGGCACAGTGGGGAAGTGTAGAAATTGACGATTTTTCGGTGCGCGGGCGAATTCATCACAATTTGATTTTGGATTTACCCCCCCTCAGTCCCCCCCTTGCTAAGGGGGGGAAGCAAGAAAAGAAGCAAGAAAAGCCGATCGTAATTGGTGCTCATTACGATACTGTACCCGGATCGCCTGGGGCCGATGATAATGCTACTGGTGTTGCTGTTTTGCTGGAACTCGCAAGGGATATCGCATCTGGGCCGCTCAAATATCCAGTGCAATTAGTCGCCTTTGATATGGAAGAATACGGTTATTTGGGAAGCAGTCATCATGCAGCTAAATATAAGCAACAGCAAAAGTCAATCCGGTTAATGATTTCTTTGGAAATGGTGGGTTATTGCAACCATAATCCTAATTCTCAAAGCTATCCCGCTGGATTGAAATATTTTTATCCAAAGAGTGGCAATTTTATTGCTTTAATTGGCACTTTGCGGACGGTTCCCGATTTGATTAATTTGAGTGGCAAAATTCGCAAATCTGGTCAGCCCTGCGAGTGGCTACCTGTGCCGAATCGAGGTTTAATTGTGCCGGATACTCGCCGCAGCGATCATGTTCCTTTTTGGGATAATGGTTATCCGGCTATTATGGTGACTGATACTGCTAATATGCGAAACCCGCATTATCATCGAGAAAGCGATAGGATTGAGACTTTGGATTTGGATTTTCTGGCGGGTGTTTGTCAGGGGTTAGTCAAGGGCATCCGACATCTATAATTAACACGATCCAGCGCCTGCTAGTTTGATTGACCAGAAATTATGACTTTTATGACCCGAAGTTATGAGTTTTATGAATTGACTCGAACAGAAGTTTGTTGAATACTTGTAAATTAATCAAGCAAAAATTTCAAAAAAAAGAGATATGAATCCTACTTCTCCCGATCGCACTCGCTGGCAATTTTGGATCGATCGCGGCGGTACTTTTACCGATATTGTCGCCAACAGCCCCGACGGTAAGTTAGTCATTCACAAGCTGCTGTCGGAAAACCCCGATCGCTACACAGACGCAGCAGTTCAAGGAATTCGCGACATTTTGGGAATTGGCGCAGATGTTCCCATACCCGCTGCACAAATTGAAGCGATTAAAATGGGGACGACGGTGGCGACAAATGCTTTATTGGAACGAAAGGGCGATCGCACAATTCTGTTAATTACTAAAGGTTTCCGCGATGCGCTGAGAATTGGCTATCAAAACCGCCCCAATATTTTCGCGCGTCACATTGTTTTGCCGGAGATGCTGTACGATCGAGTTATTGAAGTTGCAGAACGCTACAGTGCTCAAGGTGAGGAGTTAACTGCTGTCAATCCCGAATTTATCCCGTCTTTGCAGCAAGCATACGATGAGGGAATTCGCAGTTGTGCGATCGTATTCATGCACGGCTACCGCTACTCGGAACACGAAAAACAAGTTGCTAAAATAGCGAAAGAAATTGGCTTTACTCAAATTTCAGTATCTCACGAAGTTAGCCCGCTGATGAAACTGGTTTCGCGGGGAGATACTGCGGTTGTCGATGCTTATTTATCTCCGATTTTACGGCGTTATGTCGAACAAGTAACCAGTCAATTATCTCCCGTAGGGGCGGTGCCCCCGTGCCCGCCCTCCCCGTGCCCGCCCGCTTCGCGCCTACCAAAATTAATGTTTATGCAATCGAATGGCGGCTTAGTGGACGCGGCACAATTTCAAGGAAAAAACAGTATTTTATCCGGGCCTGCTGGGGGAATTGTCGGTGCGGTTCAAACGAGCAAAAAGGCAGGTTTTGATAAAATTATTACCTTTGATATGGGCGGAACTTCGACAGATGTTGCCCATTTTAACGGCGAATACGAACGCGAATTTGAGACGGAAATTGCTGGGGTGAGATTGCGATCGCCCGTGATGGCAATTCACACTGTAGCAGCCGGCGGCGGTTCAATTGTGTTTTTTGACGGGGCTCGCTACCGCGTCGGGCCGGAGTCTGCAGGGGCCAATCCTGGGCCTGCTTGCTATCGCAAAGGCGGCCCCTTGACGGTGACTGATTGCAATGTAATGTTGGGGAAAATTCAACCGGATTTTTTCCCGAAAGTATTTGGATTGAATGGAGATTTGCCGATCGCCCCTGACGTAGTAAAGCAAAAATTTGGGCAACTAGCGGGGGAAATTGGGGGCGAGAGGACGGCGGAACAGGTGGCGGAGGGTTTTTTGGCGATCGCGGTGGAAAAGATGGCAAATGCTGTCAAAAAAATCTCGCTTCAGCGCGGTTACGATGTTTCGGAGTATACATTGTGCTGTTTCGGCGGTGCGGGCGGCCAACACGCTTGTGCGATCGCCGATGCTTTGGGGATGAAACGGGTATTTATTCACCCTTATGCGGGTGTGTTGTCGGCTTACGGTATGGGTTTGGCTGATGTGCGGGCTATTCGCGAAAGGGCGATCGAGCAACAATTAAATGCAGAATTATTTCCTGAGTTGCATCATATTTTAACGGAATTGGAGGCTGAGGGAAAGAGGGAATTGAACCGCAGAGGCGCAGAGAACACAGAGAATGAGTCAGAGGTTTTAGTTGTTAGCAAGTTGCGCTTAAAATATCAGGGAAGTGACTCGGTTTTGGCGGTCATTTTTGCTGACAATCTTGAGGCGATGCAGGCTGAATTTGAAGCAGCCCACCGACAGCGTTACAGTTTTATTATGCCAGAAAAACCGCTGATTGTGGAAGCGGTTTCGGTGGAAGTTGTAGAAAGAATGGATGTGCCGGAAGCATCCACAATTTCCCCCTCTTCTGGCACGGGCATCTTGCCTGTGCAACCAATTTCAACCGTGCAAATGTATGTTGCTGGCGGGTGGCGGGAAACGCCTGTTTATCAGAGAGACGATTTGCGATCGGGCGACTGCATAGAAGGCCCTGCGATGATTGTTGAAGCTACGGGAACTAATATCATAGAACCGGGCTGGGAAGGGGAAATCACCGAAAATAATGATTTAATTTTGAACCGCAGATGCACGCAGATGGACGCAGATAATATCGGCGTTCATTCGCGTTTATCTGCGGTTAAATCCGATCCAGTTTTGCTCGAAATTTTTAATAATTTGTTTCGGGCGATCGCCGAACAAATGGGCGTCACATTACAAAACACAAGTTCCTCAGTCAACATCAAAGAACGTCTCGACTTTTCCTGTGCAATTTTCGACAAAAACGGGCAATTAGTTGCCAACGCGCCGCACATTCCCGTACATCTGGGTTCGATGAGCGAAAGCGTTGAAGCTTTAATTTTAGCACAAGGCAATGCGATTCAACCGGGCGATGTTTATGTTTCTAACAATCCCTACAACGGCGGCACGCATTTACCCGATATCACCGTTATTACTCCAGTATTCGATCGTGATTCCTCCCTTCCTTTGTTTTATGTGGCCTCACGGGGACACCACGCCGACATCGGCGGCATTACTCCCGGTTCCATGCCTCCTAACAGTACAACAGTAACGGAAGAAGGCGTATTACTTGACAATTTCCTGTTAGTAAGCGAGGGCAATTTTCGAGAAGAAGAATTACTAGAAATTCTGACATCGGGGAATTTTCCTGTTCGCAATTCCCCTCAAAACATAGCCGATTTGCAAGCGCAAATTGCTGCTAACAAGCGCGGCGCCGAAGAGCTGCTCAAGATGGTAGAACATTATGGATTAGAGACTGTGCAAGCTTATATGGGCTTCGTACAAGACAATGCGGAAGAGTCGGTACGCAGGGTAATTGATGTTTTGCAAGATGGCGACTTTACTTATCCGATGGATAGCGGGGGACAAATTAAGGTAGCGATTACAATTGACAAATCTGCGCGCAGTGCAAAAATAGATTTTACGGGCACTTCAGGTCAACAAACCAACAATTTTAATGCTCCGGCTGCGGTGTGCAAAGCGGCTGTTTTGTATGTTTTCCGCACGTTGGTAGATGACGATATTCCTCTAAATGCGGGTTGTTTGAAACCTCTCGAAATCATCAATCCCGAAGGCTGTATGCTGAATCCTCGCTATCCAGCGGCGGTAGTTGCCGGAAATGTGGAAACATCGCAGAATATTACCGATGCTTTGTATTGTGCTTTGGGAGTGATGGCGGCTTCTCAGGGAACTATGAATAATTTTACCTTTGGAAATCAGCGCTATCAATATTATGAAACTATTTGCGGCGGTTCGGGTGCTGGTGCAGATTTTGACGGTACTGATGCGGTACAAACTCACATGACTAATTCACGTTTAACTGACCCAGAAGTATTAGAATGGCGCTTCCCGGTGTTGTTGGAAAGTTTTGCAATTCGGGCTAATAGTGGGGGGAATGGATCTCATCACGGGGGGAATGGAGTTGTGCGGCGAGTGCGGTTTCGGGAGGCGATGACGGCGGGAATTTTATCGGGGAGGCGGGTAATTTCTCCTTGCGGTTTGAATGGGGGTGAAGCGGGGAAAGTTGGACGGAATTATGTTGAAACGGTTGACGGAAAAGTTGAGAATTTGGGGAGTACGGCGAGTGTGGAAATGCAGCCAGGGGATGTGTTTGTAATTGAAACACCCGGGGGCGGAGGTTATGGTACTATTGTGTAGCAACAGTAAAATTAACTAGAGTATAGAGGTGACTGTGATGGCTGACAGTTCTTTCTTTGAGGAGTCCAGAGATAATTCTTTAGTAAAATCAGAAATAGTTGCTAAATACTTTTGGGCCTGGGCCAATGTCATTATAGGCACAGCCCAGAGACGGAATAGCAACATTGCCTATATTGATTTGTTCTCTGGGCCTGGCCGTTATAAAGACGGTTCTAAGTCTACTCCATTACTTATCTTGGAACGTGCTATTGCTGATCCAAAGATGTCACAAATGCTAGTAACCTTGTTTAATGATAAGGACTCAAATAATACTCAGTCTCTCCAGCAGGCTATAAACTCAATTCCAGATATAGGAAGATTAAAGCATACACCAATAGTTTTGAACAAGGAGGTTGGAGAAGAAATTGTCGAAGCAATTCAAAAAATTAATTATGTTCCTACACTATTCTTTATCGACCCTTGGGGTTATAAAGGCTTGTCTCTTGGGCTAATTGGAGCGGTTATTAAAGATTGGGGCTGCGATTGTATATTTTTCTTTAATTACAATAGAGTAAATATGGGATTGCCTAACGTTTCAGTAGATAAACACATGAACTCTCTATTTGGTCAAGAGCGAGCTAATGCGCTTCGGGAACAACTAAAATTGAAGCAACCGTATGAGCGAGAGTTAGTTATTGTAGAGGAGATTTCCCAGGCTCTAAAAGAAATAGGTGGGAATTACGTTCTTCCATTTTGTTTTAAAACAGCTAGAGGAACCAGAACTAGCCACCATCTAATTTTTGTGTCTAAGCATGAGCGTGGTTACTCAATTATGAAAGACATTATGGCAAAGGAAAGCTCTAGTACAGAGCAAGGTGTACCATTGTTTGAGTATAATCCAGCCACACAATATCAACCTTTACTTTTCGAGCTATCACGACCACTGGACGAGTTGGAAAATATGCTGTTGAATGAATTTTCTGGTCAAACACTGACGATGGAAGCAATTTATAATCAGCATCATGTTGGCAAGCGTTACATTAGCAAAAATTACAAGGAAGCTCTGGGAAAACTAGAACAACAAGGTAAAATCCTAGTAGATCCACCTGCCAGTAAACGAAGAAAGAAAAAAGGAGAAATTACATTTGCAGATCATGTGAAAGTTACCTTTTCACCAAAGTAGGTATTACTACTTTATTTGACTTGCGACTCACACTCAAAGTGTAAGCATTCCATTGCTTTTGGTGCTGTCCCCATGCTTCTGGCATCTCATCCCAGATTTTTTCATCCAGAAGTCGCCCACCAGCTTTAGGTGTTCTACCTCCCCATTGCTTGAAGAAAAACGCTACTTCAGCCTCCTCACACTGCTGTTGAATACTCTCAACCCATTCTGCTTGCATGGGACGGTTTTTTTGTCCAGATTCTCCCCCAACTATTACCCAATGAATGCCTTTTAAATCAATATCCAAAGCACCTAAAAGCGGTTCGCACGAGAGAAATCTGACCTTGGCAGGTACTTTTCGCAAACAATCAATCCTGTCAACGTACTTGTGATTTTCAACAGAAACTCCCATCCAAATGTTGTCATGCCAGTCTAATTTATCTGCTAGTTCGCGAAGGCGTTCGTGTCTTTTGGTCAGAATTTGATATACGTGCCAAGGAGTTTCTCGAATCACTTCAAAAACTTCTTGAAGGAATGAAAAAGGAACTTCTTCGTGAAATAAATCGCTCATCGAATTCACGAAAATGCGGCTCGGTTTTCGCCAGCGTTTGGGTTCTTGCAGCCGCTCGCGATGCAGTGTTAAATCAAAACCGTTAGGAAAATTAGTATGAAATCGTTTTGTTAATGCTTCAGCATAACAATGCGTACAACCGGGACTGACTTTATCGCAGCCAGTTGTTGGATTCCACGTTCTGTCGGTCCATTCGATACCAGTATTAATGCTAGACATACAAGGGTTTTACCATTTAAATAACATTTGTAGGTGACGGTGAACCAATAATATTCGATGTACTAATTGAGGTTTATTCACCGTCACCTACAACTTAATTATATAATTAATTTGACTTTATTATCAACATATTTTTTAAGCACTTGCATCAAATGTATATCGTGTTGTAGAATCGGGCTGCACCAGCATTTATTCCCAAAACCGTTACAGAACAATTGTGCAAACACCTAATTTTTCCGAATTCAACCATCCTGTGGTCAAATCCCTGTTTCACCACAGCGATCAGGAATTATTGACCCTGTTTCAAAACCATCCCGATCAAGGTAGGTTCTTCACGGCGATTTTTTGCCGCTACGCTCAAATTGTCCACTCCCTGATTCGCCATTCGGTGCGATCGCCCGTACAAGGAGATTACCTATTTGCCCACACTTGGCTGCACATCTATCACGAACTCCGAGGCCTGGATTTGCGCCGCGAAACCCAAGAGTCTGATGGCGGAAATCTCAGTCTCCAAAACTGGCTGATTAATGTCACCGCAGTCTGCATAAATCAAGCTGAATTGCCCCCTGTTGAGTCGATTCACTACTCTTTGCAATCGGCGCCGCCTCCCCTGTGGTGTTACGTCAAACAAGCCTTAGAATTGTTAGCGCCCCTGCCGCGTTTAGTCGTGTTGATGGCTCAGACTTTCCGCTGGAGCGAAACTCGAATTGCAGCTTATTTGCAAGCAGAAGGCGAAGCTATTTCGCCCGCTCAGGTAAAGGCTTTGCTGCAAAAAGGATATCAAACTTTAGAATCAAATTTGCCCGAGGATATTCGGGCTATTTATCTAGAGGAAAATCTCGATTATCAAGAAGCACTTGTCTAGATATACACGATATAAATCCGCCCTTTCTAGTTGGATGGGCGGGTTTTACCCGAAATATTTGCTAGGACTAACAGCATCGTAAACCCGCCCTTTCGCGAGGAATAAGGAAAAAATGGCAGTTTATCAAGTTCGGTTGGTGAATGAGGCGATCGCGCTCGATCGCACGATCGCAGTACCAGACGACCAGTATATCTTAGATATGGCAGAAGATGCCGGCATCCGCTTGCCGAATGGATGCAAGCAAGGAGAGTGTTCTGCTTGCGTTGTCAAACTGCTGAGCGGCGAAATCGACCAAAGCGAACAAAAGTTTTTGAAGCCGTCAGAATTGCAAGCTGGCTATGCTGTTACTTGTGTGGCTTACCCGCTTTCTGACTGCACTTTGTTAACTCATCAAGAACAAGTTTTATATCAAGCCGCTCTTTATTTTAAGTAATAGGAAATCATTTTTTTACCATCTTTTCTTCTAGCCTCACTTGGCGCGGTATTTCTTTGTAGAAGAGCGAATTATATTCGCCCGTCATATTATGTCCGGTCGATTACCCCTAATAAGGTAGGGGCGGGTTAACAAAAAATATCTGCTCATAATTGACAATCTCAAAAACCCGCCCTTTTAATCGCGGTCACTCGATCGGACACGATCTCAAATCGTTATCAAAGCAGATTTCGTGTCATGTAAGGTGCGTGACTTTCCAGCATCTCGCTGTTAATTGAGGAACTAGAAAGCCAGGCACCCTAACGAGTATAGATAAACCCGCCCTTATTAATTCAGCAATTGTAGAATCCGCTGAAGCGGAATTTCCGCGAAATCTAAGCGGTAATTGAGTTCGTAGGCTAGCTCAGCAACCGCTTTTTCCAAAATGTAAGCATCCAGCAAAACTTGTAGTTCCGGTATAGATTTGGGCAAGAAACTTGCATCGGCTGCAGTCGCCAAATAACTCTTGACAAAAGTTAGGCTGACCCAGCGGTGCCAAACGTTCGCCCACTGCTGCATCTCCGGGAGATTTTCAGGGCGAATCATGCCACTTTCTACTTCATTGCGGAGTGCCAAAGTAACAGCGTAACTTATAGATTGCAGCATTCCCGCAACATCTCGCAGGGGCGACCTCTTCATCCGCCGCTCGCTTAAGGGTCGATCGCGTTCTCCTCCGAAATCAATAATTACGAAGTCTTTGCCTGTATAAAGAACTTGCCCGAAATGAAAGTCCCCGTGACAGCGAATTCTATCGGCGGTGATTCTCAAGTTCAAAATAGACTTGAAACGTTCCATGATCAACTCTTCGCGGTTGAGGAGCTTTTGCGCCGATTTTTGTATTTCTGGTGGCAGTTTAGACAGCCGTTTTTTCAGATCCAGCAAAGTTCTTCCCGCCAGATTTCTCATGTGTTGATAGATGGAACGCTGGTAAAAGGAGGTGAAGTTTTCTGGGGCAAAAGCGGGATTTTCTGTGTCAGAAGCTAAAGCCAGGTGAAGTTCGGCTGTCCGTTGACCTAAAAGTTCGGCTGATGCTAAGTAAGAGCCGATGAGTTCGCGAGCTAATTCTGGAATTTCTAGCGATAAATCGGCTACTAGCGAGTTTTGCTGCCGCTGGGTTTGTCCGGTCAAAGCGTTCGGCAAATAATTTTCGGGGGCAGTAGATAAATTATCGCTGGAATGCTTTGCTTCTACTGTCATTACTTGCTCGAAATAGTCGCGCAGTGTGTCTAATGTATAAGACCAAGCATCTACGCTGTCGGGGATTAATTTTTGTAGGATTCCGACTGTAAGGACTTGTTTGGCTGGTGTGTGATATTCCAATGCTCCGGTAATTGGAGCGTAGTGTTGGATCGAGTTGCGCTCTGTTAAAAAGCGTCCGATTTCTAATTCAGGGTTAATACCTTCCTCGACTTTTCGCAATATTTTCAGGACGAAGCGGTCGCCGTAACCTGCAGATGTATTGCTTTGTTCTTTTTTGAACAGGTGAGGTTCGAGCTGCGCTAACTCTTCTTCTGATTTGAATGCACTGTCGGCAATTCCTAGCAGTTGACCTGCAACACCTCTGTAACTGCGAGAATTGGCGATCGCCCCCAGCAGTGCGCTCAGAAAACCTTTCTCCCCAGCAGCATCAAATAGTACCCCGATTTCCTTTTTGGTTTCTGGGAAGTGCAGGCGCGCGATCGCCCGATCGTCCACATCGCCTTTAATCTCTTCCCACCCTAAAGGCAAAACGTAAGTTTCCGGCATACCTTCAGTATAATTCAACTGCAAAAACAGAATGTAAACTTGAGATTCCTCTCCCGCGCTATCTTTACATTCAATCGGTAAAACCTCACTTATTTCTAAAGATTGAATTGTCCGATCTGAACCGCTAAACCAGCGATTCCGCCGCAAGTATCCCGGCAAAAGATTAAGCAGCATATCGCTTAACTGACTTGTAGCAAAAGCAGTTTTCCAATTACCTATCACCGCCAAAGTAGGCAAGTCTGTGGGAACACCGTGCAGCGAAAAATCTTCGTGTTTAACAGTAAGAGTAAACCAGTAAAACGTGTGAGGACTCAAGCACAAAAAGTAAGGCGAATCGCCAACAGCAGGAAACTCCGTGCGGCCGAAAATCTCCACCGGAACAGCACCTTTAAAGGGCGCCAGGTCTAATTCTGCCGTCTGGACGAAGCGCGACAAATTAGCCACTACGAGGATGTGTTCGTCTTGATAAGTGCGTACAAAAGCTAAAACTTTGCGGTTTTCCGGGTACAGAAACTCGCAAGTTCCGCGACCGAATGCTTGGAAACGCTGCCTAATTGCAATCAGGCGTTTCATCCACCACCAAAGAGAACTCGGATTCGCCCGCTGCGCGTCCACGTTAACAGATTCGTAGTGATATTCAGGGTCAACAATGGGCGGTGCGTAAAGTCGCTGCGGGTTAGCGCGACTAAAACCGGCATTGCGATCGCCACTCCACTGCATCGGAGTTCTCACCCCGTTGCGATCGCCCAAATAGATATTGTCTCCCATGCCAATTTCATCGCCGTAGTAAAGCACCGGCGTACCCGGAAGAGACAGCAGCAAAGCATTCATCAACTCAATGCGGCGGCGGTTATTTCCCATCAAAGGAGCCAAGCGGCGGCGGATGCCCAAATTAATTCTCGCCTGAGTGTCTTGAGCGTAAACCCGATACATATAATCTCGGTCTTCATCACTCACCATTTCCAGCGTCAATTCATCATGATTCCGCAAAAATAATGCCCACTGACAATTATTGGGAATATGTGGAGTTTGCTGGAGAATGTCGCTAATTGGGAAGCTATCTTCCATATGCAAAGCCATAAATAAACGCGGCATCAGCGGAAAATGAAAGTTCATGTGACATTCATCCCCATTAGCGTAATATTCAACCGCATCCTCCGGCCACTGATTCGCCTCAGCCAGCAGCATCCGGTTCGGGAATTTCTCATCTACGTGCTGCCGCAATTGCTTCAGGAATTGGTGAGTTTCTGGCAGGTTTTCGCAGTTAGTACCTTCGCGCTCGTACAGGTAAGGCACCGCATCCATCCGCAGTCCGTCTACTCCCAGTGCCAACCAGAAATCTACCACATCTAAGATGGCTTGGCGGACGGCCGGATTGTCGTAATTCAAATCGGGTTGGTGCGAATAAAAACGGTGCCAGTAATAAGCTTTTGCTACCGCATCCCAAGCCCAATTAGATGTTTCAAAATCTTGAAAAATAATCCGAGCATCTTGATATTTTTCCGGCGTGTCGCTCCACACATAAAAATCTCTTTCGTTACTGCCTTTCGGGGCCCTGCGCGCTCGCTGAAACCAAGCGTGCTGATCGGAAGTGTGGTTGACAATCAACTCAATAATGACTCGAATTCCCCGCTGGTGCGCTGCTTCTAAAAGGTCTTTAAAGTCCTCTAATGTGCCGTAAATCGGATTGACCGTAGTATAGTGAGATGTATCGTAGCCGTCGTCTCGGAGCGGCGAGGGAAAAAATGGCAGTACCCAAATGGCTGTGACTCCCAAGTTTTGCAGGTAATCCAGTTTTTCTGTCAGTCCTCTAAAGTCGCCGATCCCGTCTGCATTGCTGTCGGCAAAAGCGCGAACTGGTACTTCGTAAATAATCGCGTCTTTGAACCACAACGGGTCGTTATTTAACATTGAGTTTGGCATGATTTGTAGCGATGATTGGTAATTGGTAATTTTTACTTAAAGTTTGGTAATTGGGATTTCTTAGTTCCAATCCAAACTGATAAATCATAACTTATAATTGGGCCGCTATTCATCATGCCAGCCGCAGACTTTTAATCGTAATTTATGAACGCAAAACTTATAATTTCTTAACTATAGCCCTCCTAAATCATTCATGAGGATTTGTAGGGGTAGTGCTAAGAGTGCCTACCCCAGTATTTAGGGGCAACCACGGGGAGTAGGGGTCGGATTGCCCCTACAAGAATTATGGAAATGATGCGAGGATCGCTATATAAAATCTCAACAATCTGTTTTGCTATTTCGGACACAGTTAACAATCCGGGTACTGTGCTACCTACCGATGCGCGGTGCACACCCTACCAAGTCGTGTCAACTTAAGCCTGAAACCCCTCTGTATCTCTCGCTGGTAGCCCAGTCTAGATCCCCCTCGCATCCCCCTTGATAAGGGGAGTAGGGGTTGACTTTGAGAACACTCTTGTCCCCCCCTCTTATTAAGGCAGGGCGGTTTCATTCTCACCAAAATCAGGCTTTTGTAGGGGCGGTGCCAAGAGTGCCCGCCCCCACCCACAGACGATTTCACAGGCGTTTGGGACATGGGGGCAACCACAGGGGATTGCCCCTACCGAGAATGAAACCGCCCCCCCTCTTATTAAGGGGGAGTAGGGGGCAAGCTAAGGGGCGATCGAGTCCTTGTTGACACTAAGCACACCCTACAGACTCAGGGTTAGGTGCGGTATTTACTACCTGCCGGACGGTTCCCACGACACTACGGTACCTTGACGTGGATTGCTAATTTTCGTTACATTAGTTTACATAAAGCAACAAAAGTTAAGGAAAAAGTAAAAATGACTATTGTAATCGCTCTTTTAATCGTCGGTTGGGTAGCAGCCTCAGTAATTGGCACTCAAGCATATTTCCTGGGCGAACAGTCAAAGCCTATCCACGAGCGGAATTGGAACGATGAATCTTTTGAAAAATTGGCTGTAGCAATCACAGCAACAGAGATGGATTACAGCGTTCGCGTTCCCGCCTACAGCATGGATGCTTACGGCAGCCGCACCATCTCGAATTCTTGATATCAAGTAACAGGTTTCACTATTTTCAATAACAGGCAGGATGCCTGTTGCTAATTTTCAATAACAGGCAGGATGCCTGTTCCACAAGAGAATTGATTGTGTGTGGAACAGGCATCTTGCCTGTTGCTAATTTTCAATAACAGGCAGGATGCCTGTTCCACAAGAGAATTGATTGTGTGTGGAACAGGCATCTT
>NZ_JAUBUB010000087.1:0-26749 GCF_036705265.1 Microcoleus sp. B4-C2 | reverse complement strand
ACTTTTGGGCTAGCTTTACTGTTTCTTTTATTCATAACCGGCGTGCGACGCCGGTGGAACGCTCTTAAGAGGACTGAAATGCGTGTTTAAAAATGTATTTTCGGTGATTAAAAACCAAGAAAAACAAATATCTTTAGTCCTCATAGCGAGGACTTTAGCTATTAGACAGGGATTTCAATCCCTGGCGGACTATTTCGGAGTCGAGTGACTTCAAATCTGGTTCAACCCAATTAATCCGAGCTTCCCAGGACATCAGGCGATCGCGCGTCTAGTAGCGAAAGGGTAAACTGCGATCGGCATATTTTGCAATCAAACCGTTAGCCAGATGTACGATCGAGTAATTGTGACTTTCATCGGCGAGATATCGGCCAACATTTTCTCATGGCTAATACCAATTTATTTTTGAGAACGGAAGTCTTCAATACAAACAGGATTACTTAATTATTATCCTGAATTAACAACAAGAGCTTATAGCATTAAAAGTCACTTCGCGCAAGTTCAGAAAGCCGTTGTTCATACGCAGGAGTTGAACCCGCGACTTCTATTTTCAGAGAAATGCCCAATCAAGAGCTAGTATGTAGGCTTCCTTTGTTGGGGCGCGAAGTGGAACTTTTAAGTGCCGGATAGATATAAAAAATTCAGCTATAAAAGGCAGCGCACAAGTCAGAGAAGCTTTAGCCTCGCGGCAAGTAGGAATTGAACCTACAATTCGATTTAAAGTCGAACGTATCCAGTTTGTAAGCTTCTTTAGTTGGGGTGCGCTGCCTAATACGTGCTTTCAGTGAATTTCTAGCCGTAAACAGCTTCTGGGCGGACAATTAAATCACCGCTGGGACGGCGATCCAGAACGTAAGACTCGAAGCGATCGCCCTTGACATCAAAATGATTTGCCAGACGTTCCTTAATAGCCTTGTCGCTCATTCCTGCCGCGATGCCCAATTGGTTTTCTGCCACGTCGTAGGAACGTCCTTCAAAACGAATGTGAACCATTACCGATACCTCCTAGAGCAATTTTGGATTTTGGATTAGTAGCTTATCTGCTCTCGAATTTGGCTTTTTGTGAGACTTAGCAAATTGCCAGTATCGGTAAAGATTCACGAAATCTGATAATCTTTACTGAAAGAAGCGCCGTTCTAAATGATAAGCTTGTTTGACATTGCGGATTTGCTCAGCCTTTTTGCTTGATTGAAATCTGGCTGAAATTGTTTGTTCTGAATCCGCATTAAATTCGTTGAAATTAGACTTATTTCGTACAACATCTGACTCGGTTCGAGTCAATTTGTAACCGAACAGTTTCGTATAAAGTAACAACATGACCATCGAGTCTATATTACAAGACTTTCAAATTGATCTTCGTTGAAAATTTGAGCAATATTTAGTTGTCAAGGTTCAGAATTTGCACGAAAAATACAGGTTTTTGCTTGTCCTGCGCTTTCCATATTTATATATTACATAAATACTACATAAGTGTCAAGGGGGTAGCAAAAGTTTTTTTAGATCGGATATCTTGCACTATTGTTAGGAACAGGCAAGATGCCTGTTCCACAAAGAATGAGTTTGATTGTGGGGAGTAGGGGTTGGGCAGGAGAGCCCGCCTGTGAATTTGATTGTGGGGAGTAGGGGTTGGGCAGGAGAGCCCGCCCATAATTAGATAGGACTTATGCACGGGTAGCCAGAAACCGGGTTGTTTCACCAAAAAATACAGCCTCTTCGGTGGTTCAGGAAGTACACTATAAATATAGTGTGTGGTGTTAATCTGTAGGGTGCGTCGCTGCGAAATATTGGTCGATAAAACTTACAGATTGACGGGTGGCGACGCACCTTACACGGGCTAGAAGATTGTGTGTACCACATCTACATGGAATATGCTGTATCAATCAAACATCCTTAAAATAAGAAATGCTGTTGCGAATATTGTGGAAGCCAGCAGACTCGTAAAGTCGCATCGCACCTGATGAATTTGCAGCATCGACGCCGATAATAGCAGTAGCGACACCGGCAGCTTTCAGTCGATGCAAACCAGCCAGCAACATTGCTCGTCCCAATCCAATTTTGCGGAAGCCACGCCTAGTGCCGAGACAAGCAATCCAGCCTTCATTGCGCCCGGTACGATCGCACTCTTGCACACTAATCTCGCAGTAACAAAAACTGACAAATGTGCCGTCATCAGCAACAGCAATCAAGTCTAAATCATTTCTGTAATCGGGTTTAGCTAACTCGTGCTTAAATTTATCCACCGTTAAATCGTGATGATTCCAGTGATCGATAAATGACTGGTTGAACATTTCTACCCAAGCTGCCGCATCCTGTTCGCCGGGGAACTGAATGAGGGCAAAACCTTCGGGGAATTGCGGTTCTGGGATCGGTTCAGAGAGCGATCGCGCCATTCGGCAAAAATAGCGATCGGCCTTAAAACCGCAACTTGTCAGCACAGAAATGCGATCGCAATCCTCAGCGCGCGCGTAGGTTCGCAGCTTCACGCGCCCGCCCCGCATCGCAGACACCTCGCGCATCCGCACTTCACCCCAGGCGATCGCGGCTGCTTCCACATCACCGGATCGCACGTCGGGGTGGACGCGAAACCACAGCCAACCGTCAATTACTTCCCCAGGCTCAGAAACCGACAACTGAGCAAAACCGATTAATTTTCCTTCCGCATCTTCCCAAAGGCGGATATCGCGGGCTACATCTAGGGACGGTTGGTTAAATTCTTGTTGTAATTCCGAGATGGAAGTGCCTTCATCGAGCCGATCGACTTCTTCGCAAGTATTGATTAAATGGGCGATCGCATCTAAATCGCGATCGCCCCCATAGCAGCGCGCCGAGAGATTTGCCATCATAGCTAATCACCATTCCCTGTTGTTATTCAGTTTCAAAATAGCTTGGGCGATCGCACTTTTATCGATCGGATGAGTCGATCGACATTAAAAATCCGACAACGCAAACACTCACAGTAATCCAACCGCTACCGCCATTGGCTGCTATCGTGAGCGCAAAATGAGTGGAAAACGACAAACTAGAGACAGTTTAAAGTCTCAAAGCCTTGTGAATAGTAGGTTATTTGGGATGGGAGTAGAAGGACTTGAACCTTCGACCTTGAGATTAAGAGTCACCTGCTCTAACCAACTGAGCTATACTCCCGCATCTAAGCTAGTATAACACAACCGTTTTGAAAAATCAACTATTTCTGTAAAAATTTGTGGCGATCGGTCTGACCTGACATCTTGCAGCAATATCAATAAGAGGATTTTTCGTGGGGTCGGGCGGGTTTATAGAACCTATTTGCAAGCTTTAAGGCTGTTGGCGAACCCGCCCCTACCGCTAATTGAGAATGGTGCAAGATATCAGTCTGACTCAACATTGAAATCGAGAAAATACCGCATACAATTTTTGTGTAATTCCTAGAAAATCATTTTGTAGTAAGGACTTCAGTCCTTTTTTGCCCGCAGTAATTGCAACAAATAAAGTCCTTAAGCTGTGGAGCATTTAAACCAGTAACAAGGCTAGTAGGGTGCGTCAGCTAGAACTTTTACGCTGAAACGGAAAACCTTAGATGCTGACGCACCTTACGCAAGTCCTTTAAATGCCGAACAGCTTATCGCTAATGCTTCACTCGATAATGAAGCAACATGAAACCGTTGCTGTAGATTTTGCGATCGGCAACTTCCAAATTGGTCGGCTCGATTGCACCGGAAAAAAGAGGAATTCCCGCTCCAATTACTACCGGATTTAACTTCACAATCATCTCGTCAATCTCAGAAAAAAGAGTTGCCGCTAAAGCCCCACCACCGCAGAGCCAGATGTCTTTACCCGTTTCCCTTTTCAATTCCTTAACCAATTCAACAGGATTGTCCGAAACAAGTTCAATATTCTCATCGGGACTGGCTTCCATAGTGCGCGAAAAGACATACTGCTTCAAGCTGGGATAAGGATTAGTTACACCAACATTTAGCCCTACCTCATAGGTTTTCCGTCCCATCAAAACCGCATCAAACTGCTTGTTCTCTGCACGAATGCCTCGTGCTTCCTGAAAGTGAGCCGGAAAAGTTTCAGGAAAGGAATCTAACAAATCAGCAAAATGCTCTCCGTCCATAGGGAAACAATCAAATGACCCATCTTCGCGAGCAATAAACCCATCAACTGTGCAAGCAACGTAATAGTTTAGTTTTCTCATCTTTCACGTTCATTTGGTACAACAATTTTACATCGTAAAAACCAGGACTTGTTTCATCAAACTCATCCGCAACGCAAGTAAAAATTCCTTTTTCACAGCCAAATTTACGGGGTTTGAAGACGGCAGTCTTTTCAGGCGACGTTTCTTTCAGTTTTTGGATTTAGTTTAAAATTTGAATATCCTTCAATAACAAAATCCACTGAATCAATTCTAATTTTAGAACTTTAACGCTCCTGGCTTTTATGTTGAATAAGTAGTAAATTTAGACTTATTATAAACCAATCCATCCACCGAGGAGGTACTGCCCCTCCTATCCCCGCGTTATCAGCACGGTGTCTCGCTTTTCGACTTCCGGTGGTTAAAAGGAAGATGAAGGAATCGAACCCTTACAGTTACCTGTACCCCAGTTTTCAAGACTGGTTGCCAACCATTTAGCGGCATCTTCCAAGGGGTGTCTGACGGGGATTGAACCCGCTAATAACTAGCTTCACGGGCTAGCGTCTCGACCGCTTCGATTTCAGACACCGTAAGTGGAGTCAAGGAGAATCGAACTCCTGACCTCTTGCGTGCAAAGCAAGCGCTCTACCAATTGAGCTATGACCCCTTATACTATTTTAGATTTTAGATTTTAGATTTGAGATTGGGGATGAGTTAGTGGATATGGGTTTGGAGATTCCCGACAGTTTAATTAGTTTTTTAAAGTGGTATTAAGTCGCCCATAACAAAATCTTAGACGAATATTCAAGCTTCCAGATTGATTTGTGAAATCAATCTCAAATCCAAAATCCAAAATCTAAAATCTAAAATCGGTGTGGTGGATTGCGATCGGATTTGAACCGATATCTTTCTAACAGCCAGTTAGATGCTTTACCAATTAAGCTACGAACCCCAGACAGCAGGAGCGGTAGGACTTGAACCCACAACATTCGAGGTAGAAGCTCGACACTCTATCCAGTTGAGTTACACTCCCGTATTTTTTGTTGATTTGTGCGATTCCCTACGGGAATCGATCTTACTATAAAAAATTATTCATTCAATGGAATCAACCTCCTTAAATTAAAGCAAAAACAACGAGAGTGGTAGGACTCGAACCCACAACATCCGCGTCCGTTAGCGAAGCGTGCGCGGTAGCGCCTAGCGCGGCGCTCTATCCATTGAGCTACACTCCCATAAATTAGTAGTCCTGACAGGAGATTACCCCGCGTCTGCTTGTAAGGCAAACGCTCTACCATCGAAGCTCAGGACTACAAAAGCGGATGATGGGACTCGAACCCATGCGCTGAGAATGGCATACTCAGATGCTAGCCGCTACATGACATCCGCAAACCGATTTAAAATTTGAGATTTTGGATTTAACTGAGATGTTGCACCATTGTCAATAAGCCTTTTATGAACAGGCAAGATGCCCGTTCCACAAAGAGTATATTTTCTTGTGGAACAGGCATCTTGCCTGTTCTGGAGAAGGGTGCAAGAGGTGAGATTTAACAAACTTCTTGTTTCCCCAAGCGGATAACGAGGCTCGAACTCGTGCCTAGAGTTTGGAAGACTCGAATGCTACCGTTACACCATATCCGCAATTGTGGGGCTGGTGATAGGAATTGAACCTACAACCGACTGATTACAAATCAGTTGCTCTGCCTAATTGAGCTACACCAGCACAGCAGATGGCGAGATTTGAACTCGCAAGAAAGCTTTACAAGAACCTCATGTTGCCAATTACATCACACCTGCATTTTTGGTGGCGGGGGCAAGAATTGAACTTGCTGATTTGCAGCTTATGAGACTGCCAAGCCTAGCCGTTGCTCCATCCCCGGGCTATTACCAAATACCCCTGGCTGGTCTCGAACCAGCAACCTTCTCACCCTAAATGAGACGCCTCTTCCAATTGGGCTACAGGGGCAAATTTTAATTGGGCGATTCTCTACGGGATAGCTGCGCCGCGCGTACTTTTTTCCTAAACTTTTCTAAACACTGTAAGTTCCTCCTATATTTATTAAAAATTTATGCTCTCGACAGGATTTGAACCTGTAAAAAACTAGGCTCTCGACCTAGCGCGTCTGCCGTTCCGCCACGAGAGCAAATAGCAGAAATTGGCTGTTAGCCAAATACCCCTGACCGGCCTCGAACCTGGAAAAAACACTCGTTTTGAGCGAGTGATGTTTTCCAATTACACCACAGGGGTAAAGTCGGGATGGTTGGATTTGAACCAACGACTCCATGCTCCCAAAGCATGGCTTCTGGCCGCTGAATTACATCCCGTTCATGCTCCTAGTGAGACTCGAACTCACAATCAAAATAGAACAGATTTTAAGTCTGCCGCGTCTGCCAATTCCGCCACAGGAGCAAGTAGAAACTTAGTGAAAAATTTGGTACTCCAGGTGAGATTTGAACTCACACAACACAATTTTTGAAATTGCGGCCTCTGCCAATTGGGCTACAGGAGTGTAATTTATCTGCTTTGGTAATAGCAGAACTGGGAAGGCAGGGATCGAACCTGCATTTTGCCGCTTTCAAAGAGCGGTGCCATACCGATTAGGCGACTTCCCAATAACATTTACTCAACTTACTAAATATTTAGATATTTAATATATTTTATTTCGGTTCCAATATCCTCTTGGCGGTTTCTGAATTCCATAAGTCTTACACCATTTTTCTATTGCCTTGCCACTGACACCAAACTCTTTTGCTAAGTAAGTGGTTGGTTTTTCCCAAAGCATTTTTTCTAGCTCTTCTTTAGAGGGACGCTCAACTTTTCTGGCTTTCATATGAGGAACTCTTTTATTCTGGTGAGCTATGTAATTATTTGCTTCCGGCTCTCTGCGTTTACTTCCATAATTTTCAGTTTGTCTGTGACAGTTAGGGCAAATAAATCTCAGATTCTCTTGCCTATTATCTTGCCAATTCCCATTGATGTGATCGATGTCTAAAACTAACTTCTCTCCTAACCATTCACTTTGCACCAAACATTTATTGTTTTCACATTTATACTCTCTACCAATCTCCATTAATGCTCTTCTAAGTTGGAATGTTGGTGTTCTTTGATTGCGCGAACTTAGGACCAAAATTTCTTGGCTTGGCTTTTTGGGATTAAGCCCTTTCAAACTTTGATCGGATTGTTTAAAGTGAGAGGTATCAATACCCAACTCTTTAATCCGCTTAGTTATGTGACCATGACTTCCACCACCTGCTATACCAAGTTGCCTTAAAACCCCACTGATAGAAAATGAATGTTTAACAGCTTCTTCCAAGATTTCTTTGGTGTATTTCATGAAAAGTGTAGAACTCAAGTAATTATTATTATAAATGAGCTCGGCACAAAGCTTTACCAACTTTTTAAAGTTGTGTAAAATGGCTGCCCCAGTAGGACTCGAACCTACAACCTAGCGGTTAACAACCGCTTGCTCTACCATTGAGCTATAAGGCAACGCAATCCCCCAAGTCAGTATCGAACTGACGACCTCTTGTTCTTCACACAAGCGCTCTACCAACTGAGCTATCGGGGGGAAAACGGAGAAGGAGGGATTTGAACCCTCGACGGCTATTAAACCGCTCTTTCTTAGCAGGAAAGCGCCTTAAGCCACTCGGCCACCTCTCCGAGCGCGAGAACGGAGGGATTTGAACCCTCAATCTTCAGCTTTATTAACTGAGATGTTATCCGGCTACACCACGTTCTCAAGATTGCAACTGCATATTAAATGCAGTTACAAATGGGTCAGGCTGGAATTGAACCAGCAACGCTTTAAGCTACTGTTTTACAGACAGCTACCCACGCCAATAGGAGGGCCGACCCAAGATAGGATTTTTGGTAGGTCGTCGAGGAATTGAACCTCGATCCATCCGCTTAAAAGGCGGCTGCAAAACCATTCTGCCAACGACCCACGAGAAGTGCTGACGGGAGTTGAACCCGCAAATCACTTGGGTGAAAACCAAGCGGCTTAAACCATTTGCCTACAGCACTATCGATTTTAGATTTTAGATTTTAGATTTTGGATTGCTCTTTGAGATTTGAGATTGCTCCTGCGAATAAATAGGAACAGAGGTTAGGGCGGGATTTGAACCCGCGAAAATCGGTTTTGCAGACCGACGCTTTGAGCCACTCAGCCACCTAACCTGGGAGTCCCGACGAGGTTTGCACTCGCAATCTTCACGCCAGAGGGGGAGACGGCTTGACTTTTGCCTACGGGACTTTGACCCCGCCGAAAAACGGATACTTGCTTTCCGACAGGAGGTGTAGATTTTAGACCAAAGTTCCAGCTCCCAGATTCTTCTCCTGTGGAGTAAATCTAAAATCTAAAATCTAAAATCTAAAATCGACTGACGGGAGTAACGAGACTTGAACTCGCAACCTTTCGCTCGACAGGCGACTGCTCTGACCGGTTGAGCTATACCCCCGCGAAAATGAACAATATTTAGTCCTTGAATTACTCAAGTTGGGACGGGGTGGCGGTTGATTCCGCGTACTACAACCCGATCGGGCTTTTGTTGCCGGAGTCTACACCGCCAATGTCCACAATTATGTGACACGATTAACTTCCTATTCTGTTTTCAAGGTTCATATTGCTCGTTGGGCAAGGCTTTGAAGCTCTTTCCCCTTCGCCATACATTTATACTACATTGCATAATACAAGACTGTCAAGGGGGTAATACAACTTTTTTTGAAATTGGGTTTTTTAAAGGGGTGTCGATCGCTCCCACCAACACTCTTGGTTCCCGCAAACCCTTATAAATCAAGAATTGTGTGGCTAAACAGATGTTGTGGCGTAAGGTAAATCTGATGCTGAAACTGTACTACACTCTAATGTCTCTGAATTCTCGCCGTCGCGCGAGGTGGCACTTGTGGAAAATGCGATAATCAGCTTTTAGATATCAAATACTACAAATCACACCTTGTCTGAATTGCCCTTAACTCCCGTGCCCGCAACCCCAGAACCCGATCGCCCAAACCTCCATCACTGGCTACACTCGTTGGATACCTGTCCGAGTACCAACAGTTGGGCGATCGCCCGCGCGGCCCAACTCCACCACGGAGATGCAGTATTTACCAAGCGACAAACCAGCGGGCGCGGCCAACACGGGCGCACCTGGCACGCCCCAAGCGGTGTCTTGACTGTTAGTTTTGTACTCGAAAACCTCAACCCTACTCTGTTGCCGGGACTCAGTTTAGCAGCGGGTTTAGCGGTGATTTACGCTATCGAAGATTTGGTTCCCGACTGTCGCGATATGCTGCGCCTGAAATGGCCAAACGATGTCTGGATCGATCGCCACAAATTAGCCGGAATTCTCTGCGAAGCCACTTCCGGCAATGCTTTGGGTAAAACTCGCGCCGTTGTGGGAATTGGACTCAACCGCTGCGTAGATTTCGCGGCTGCGGGATTGGATGAAAGGGATCTCGGTAATGCGGTAAGCTTGCATTCTATTGCTAGTACAGTACCGGATGAACTGTGTTTGCTCGATCGACTGCGGCACTATTTACTCGAACTAGCCGATATGTTTTCTACCACAGACAAGCCAGCCTCCAAGTCCGGTTTAGCGCTACTTTTGCCGGAATTGCGCCGCCGCGATGCGTTGATTGGCTGCCCGGTGGCGATCGAACTTGCGTCGGAAACCATCTGCGGAGAAGCAGCGGGCATTGACGGATGCGGCCGCTTGCTAATATGCTTGGCGGGCGATCGAATACAAGCCTTTACCTCCGGGCGAGTTCGATTAATTCAAGAGGAAGAAGTCATTAGTCAGTAGTCAGTAGTCAGTAGTCAGTAGTCATTAGTCATATCCTGTCGATTACCCGCAATCAGGTAGGGGCGGGTTCACCAACAATACCTGCCAATAATTGACCATCTCAAAAACCCGCCCCGACCGGGATATTATGGTTAATCGATCGGACATGATATTAGTCAGTAGTCATTAGTCATTAGGGAAAATGCCCAATTAACAATTCCCAATTACCAATTACCAATTCCCAATTCCCAATTCCCAACTTTAATTTATCACCTCAAATACTACCAATCTGCTCAGCCACAGCGGTTGATTGGCCTCCACACCTTCGGGACGACCCTTAGTAGTAGCAACTTGTATTCTGTTGCCATTTATCCCTTGTCTAACCAAAATATTTTTCACATTTGTCGCCCTTTCCAGTGCCAACTTTTGATTTTCTACCGGAGTGCTTTTAAAATCGCTGTAGCCCACTATCCTTAAATTCTTCGTGCGATTTTTCTCCATATATTCCTTGACTTTGCTAAGCTTTTGTGCTACGTCTTTCGCCTGCAAACTTGCCGAGCCTGCACCGAAATACACGCGAACTGGCATTATTATCTTTGGTGGCGGTGGAGTTCCTATAATCACTGTATTTGTTACCGACTTCACCCCCGGAATTGTCTCAAAAGCTTGAGTTATTTTCTGAGCATCTGGCACTTTGCTTACGCTGCCTGCAATGGCGACTTTTCCCTCTGCATAGCGAGCTGAGATATTAATGCTTTCTACTTTATTCAAAAGAGCTGCTGTCCGCTTGACATCGGCTTCTACTAAAACTGGATCGGGAGGTACTTCAACGGCTATAATTTTATTTTCAATTCTTGATTGTGGAGCTGCTTGCTGAGCGATTTTTTCCGCTTTCGATCGCAGATTTTGATTCGGCACTCGTCCCGAAATCTCCAATACTTTATCTTTAACATCTGCCACGAGGCGATAAACTGATAAATCGGGAGCAGATTGTAATGCTAAATTCGTATCTGCTTCTAAGCTCGCTGCAACTCCGCTGCGGTATTGATGAATTCCCCAAGGTACGCCAATTAAACCTAACGCTGCCAAACCGATCATGGGTACAATGGGTAGTTTAGGAGATTTAACTTTTACCTCTGTATCGATTAATTTTTGCAGTTTCAAGTTTACTTCGGGTGGTACAGTTGCTGGATCGCCGTTAAATGACTGAATTTGAGTTCCGTATTCTTGAACAATATTGTTGAATATCGATCGCATTTTGTACTTAAACCACTGGCGGGTTTCTCCTTGCATCACTACTGCCAGATAACACGAACCCGCAACTTCCAATACTATCTTAGATGTGCCGTATTCTATGGCATCAATTTCTGCCACATTTCCCGACTGAGATATACAATCGTTGACAAAAGCCCGAATAGCAGTCAGCATCCCAGCCACCATATCTGATTCTAGCTGTTCGCGTTCAGACTTCTGCACTGCTGAAATTACTAAGCCCGATTTTGCTTGAATTAAAAAAACAGCTTTAACACTTAGTGGTGTTGTTTCTTTCATCAGCAATTCTGCTTCAGAAATGCCCTGTAATTTTGCTTTAATTTTGCGACTAATTCCCTCTGGACTTAAAGCTGATTCGAGTTTTTCATTAATCTCCCGCATCATCTCGGCGATGTATTTTAAAATCGTGCTACCGATGATCGGATAAAGTGCATCCGACATTTCTTCTGGCTTGAGATGAATTTGCTGTTTGATAGCAGCGGCCATTTCCGGCGCGATCGCCATGGCAATTTCATCGGGGGCTTCACTCATTCGGTGGCTGATTCCCACAGTCAGGGCCGGCGATATGGCTACTCCCATCGATTGTCTATTTTCTCTGGATTTGGTATTAATTATTTCATCAATTATCGGAGCTATCGTTTCGACAAATGATTTTCTCGACTCATTAATTGTTTGGAGCATCATTTCGGGAAACATGATTTTAATTCTGGCGAGTAATTCTTCCCGATCGCCTCCCCATTCCGCATCAGTAATTTTGCGATCGAGTTCCCCTACTTTATCGTTGAGTCTGTAATTATAACTTACAACTTCATCTAACAATGGTAAAATAGATTCGATGACCGACTTTTGTAGTTGGGCGTGATGGCTAACCATCAGCTCGTCAATCAAAGGTTTTAGTAAATCCGTAAACAAGTCTGTCGATTCATAAATTCGGTGTTCGATCGCCACAATCTGTTGTTCGATCTTCGCGAGTCTTTGATCGATCCTTTTATTCTGAATGATGGCATCGACAGCCGGGGCGATCGCAGATTCTATCTCTAGCTTTGCTTCCCCGATGTTTCGGGACAGCATTTCTACAATCACTGGCATTATTCTTGCCATCAACCCTTCTATCTCGGCTAAAACTTGCTGCTGAACTTCGACAATCTTAGTTTCATTATTTAATATTTGTGCTGCAATACCGCTGTTTTGAATAGCCGTGTTGACACCAGGTGCGATCGCCTCTCTCACCTCTAACTTTGTCTCCTCAATTTTCCGGTTCAGCGACTCAATCATTAACGGCATTAACCTTGCCATTATATCTTCCGGCTGAGTTTTTTGCTGTCGCTGAAGATTATTTAGTCTACTTTCTACGTCGCTCAATTTGCCTTGAACTTCTCTTTGAAGAATTGCTGA
Organism: Microcoleus sp. B4-C2; assembly: GCF_036705265.1. Taxonomy (NCBI): domain Bacteria; kingdom Bacillati; phylum Cyanobacteriota; class Cyanophyceae; order Oscillatoriales; family Microcoleaceae; genus Microcoleus; species Microcoleus sp. B4-C2. The sequence goes on along the minus strand of NZ_JAUBUB010000087.1, from coordinate 14,193 downwards.
TTCTATCAAAGGTTGGATCGTCGCTGCTACTTGTAATTTTGATTCATCGATTTTCTGATTCAGCAAATCAGTTATTGCCGGCATTAGCATCGCCATTATCTCTTCAGGCTTCTGAGTGGGCGACTCTTGCGTAGCCAGTCGGCGCTCGATGAGGCTCAATACTTTTTCTTCTATTTCTACCCAAGCTATTCTTACCTGTACTGAGGGGGCAACAGCTTCTACAATCTCTAATTTTAATTCACTAATTTTGCGGTTCAGCAACTCGCTAACTACTGGTACTAGCTGCTTGATTAAATCTTCCGGTTGCTGCTGGTAACGCTGCTGAATATTCGCAACTCTATCTTCAATTCTTACTACCTGTTCTTCCAGTCCGTTTTGATTGTGAATTACTTGATTGACTCTCGGTGCGATCGCCGAAGCTACCTCTAACTTAGACTCCTCTACCTTACGGTTGAGCAGATCGCCCACCACCGGCATCAGCCGTTGCATTAACTGTTCTGCATTCGGCAGTGGCTGCTGGTTCAAATTAGCAATCTGATTTTCCCAATCTGCTAATTTTGCCTCCAACTCGATCGGATTAATTTTATTATTGCTCGCGAGGTCGATCGCCTTTTTTAATTCAGACTTCAACTCCTCTAATTCTTCTCTCACTAACTCAGGAATTAACGGTTTCAGTAAAACCATCAACTCTTCTGGTTGAGACATCAGCTTCTCAAAATTTTCTAACCTTTGTTCCACGCTCAAAACATTACTGTAAAATTCCGGCAAATCCCTTTCAAACAGTAGTTGTTGCAACTGCTTAAACTCCTCTACTGCTTGTTCTAATTCTTGCTCAGACGGCCGATTTTTTCTTGCTACCTTCCCGGCCCTAGATAAATCGGGTTCCTCATTATTGTTTTCTCGTCTTTGAGAAGGTATCTCTTCATCGTTAGTTAATACTTCCGGTACAATACTCGGTGATTCGATCCGAAAAGACAATTGTTGGCGCCGATTTTCCTCATCCTCCAACCGCTGCACAGATTTTTCCGAAAGCGGTAACTTCAGCTCGCTTGGTTCTTTTTTGGATTTTTTTAATAACTGAAATTCAGTCAGTATGGTTAGCAATTCCTGAAGTTGCTCTCCCGCTTTAGAACTTGCCAGAGTTGCATCAGAAACCTCTTTTTCTGACTGATATATTTTGCCGGAATTATCATTAAATGCTGCCATACTGCGCTACCAAAAGTTGATTTTAATCGACCGAAGGAAATTACCAGCTTGCTTGCCCCCTCACCCCAGCGAAAATCAATAGGAATGACACAATTTTTCCAAGCGTCAGGCGTACTAAAGCTATCGCCCTATTTTAACTGCTGTTCTGCGACTAGCCAACTGGGCCGCCAACTGCAATGCTGCCTTCATGCTGGAGGCATCTGCAATCCCTTGACCTACAATATCAAAAGCTGTGCCGTGATCGGGAGATGTGCGGACAAAAGGCAAGCCAATTGTAGTGTTGACTGCTTTATCGAAAGCCATCAATTTTACTGGAATCAACCCCTGGTCGTGGTACATTGCCAAGTAACCGTCGTGAGCTTCCTTGGCTAAACCGTACCAAACTTTAGCCGGTTTTACCCACAGGGTATCGGGGGGGACTGGCCCGTCTAACTGCACTTGAGGAAAGCGATCGCGCTGCGTTTCCAGCCAAGGTATCATCCAGTCTTGCTCTTCATTTCCCAGTTTGCCATTTTCGCCGCTGTGAGGATTTAAGCCAGAAATCGCAATTTTCGGTCTTTCCAGCCCAAAATCTTCCCGTAAACACTCTACCAGCAATTCTAGTTTTTCGCTCAGTAATTCTGGAGTCAAAGCATCGGGGACTTGACGGAGGGAAATATGTGTGGTAGCGAGTAAAGTTACCAGAGTCCAGCCACTGTGGGGAGATGTGGCGGCAAACAGCATTCCGAATCGCTGCGATTTTGCCCTTTCTGCGAGGAGTTCTGTTTGTCCGGGATAATTGTAACCTGCCGCCTGCCAGCAAGTTTTGGAAATCGGGCCTGTCACGATCGCGGAGAATTCGCCGGCGATGGTACGGGCGATCGCACTTTCCATGTAAGCAAAGCTAGCCGCCCCGCTAGCTGCACTCCCGACACCGGGGACTATTTCGCCCCACTTGCTGTCTGGTTCAATATCAATAATATTTAATGTTTCGGGATTTGCCGCTTGTGCTGCGGGATTGCTCGATCGCAACTTATCGTAAGTTTGCTGCAAAATCCTCTTAGATCCGAAAACCGTTACTCTCAAACCAGCAGCGGGATCTGCCAAGGCCTTGAGAATCACTTCCGGGCCAATTCCCGCCGGATCTCCCAGAGTTACAGCTAGTTTTGATTCCCGATCGAGACTCAAGGCAGTTTTCTCCAACAAAATACAGGAATTTCGGCACTGAAATTTTAGCATTCATGTACCTGGTTGACCCAAATTATATTATCTTTATTGAATGCGATCGCCCAATTGGACATATAAAACCATGAATCCTGAAATTTTCAATGCAGCCTTTTTGTCCTTTTCCCTAATTTTCGTGGGTATAGGTGGAGGCTTCCTCCTGCTCAAATTGCAAGGCGGCGAAGAATAAGTTTTTTTCAACCAATCATTCAGAAGCCTTCTACCTTCTGCCTTCTAGAGTCTCCTTGCTGCCGAAAGCAAGCCTTCTGGCGAATATCTCAAGCCTAAAATGAGAAAATTTCAGGTTTTTGTTAAGTTTGTTATAAAAACTTAACAAAAACCTGATACCATCTTATAGAAAGTTTAAGATTCATAATTAATCCCTAGATGACTTTATTGATTTTAGGTGCCACCGGCACTCTCGGCCGCCAGATAGCCCGCCGCGCCCTAGACGAGGGCTACCAGGTGCGCTGTTTAGTCAGAAGTTACAGAAAAGCTGCATTTTTGAAAGAATGGGGCGCTGAACTCGTACCGGGGAACCTTTGCCAGCCAGACAGTCTGCCTCCGGCCCTAGAAGGCGTCAGTGCTATTATCGATGCAGCAACAGCCAGTGCAGCGGATTCTGTCAGCATCAAAAGAGTAGACTGGGACGGAAAAGTATCGCTGATCCAAGCAGCAGCAGCAGCAGGCATCAAGCGTTACATATTCTTTTCTTTTCTCGACGCCGAGAAATATCCCCAAGTCCCCTTGTTGGAAATTAAGCGCTGTACCGAATTGTTCTTAGCAGAATCCGGTTTAGACTATACAATCTTGAGACCTTGCGGCTTTTTGCAAGGACTGCTGAGCCTGTATGCAATGCCGATTTTGGACAATCAGGCAGTCTGGCTGCCCAACAAGCCATCCGCCCTTGCCTACATGAACACTCAGGACGTTGCTAAATTTGCCGTCCGGGCCCTTTCCGTTCCCGAAACCGAGAAAAAAAGCTTTCCGGTGGTGGGAAATCGCGCTTGGGATGCTGACGAAATCGTGCGGTTGTGCGAACGGCTGTCAGGGAAGGAAGCCAAAATTACGCGCACCCCAGATGTCTTGTTGCAGGCTACTCGTAAATTAGCTACCTTCTTTCAGTGGAGTTGGAACGTAGCTGACAGATTGGCTTTTTCAGAAGTTTTGGCAGCCGGAAAACCCTTGAAAGCTCCGATGGATGATGTTTACAGTGTCTTCGGAATCGACCCTAAAGAAACTACTACTTTGGAGTCTTATCTCGAAGAATACTTTAATCTGATTATGAAGAAGCTCAAGGAAATAGAGTACGAGCAGCTTAAGACTAAAAAACGGAGTAAACAAAAAATGCCCTTTACATTTTAAAGTGCCGAAAGCTGGGATTATATACAACGACGTTAAACCTGTGGCTTGTCGCATCGCCGCAGAGTTAGAAGACAAGCTGACTGCCCGCGGCTGGGAGGTTTGCTCGGTTTCTGGTTCGGGAGGAATTCTGGGCTATTCTAGCCCCGATCGCCCCCTGTGCCACACTCAGATCGAACAACTCGTCCCCCCCGGTTTTGACAGCGACATGGAGTTTGCAGTGGTTTTGGGCGGCGACGGTACGGTGCTGTCGGCATTTCGCCAAGTTGCTCCTATTGGAGTGCCGCTGCTGACTGTCAATACCGGTCACATGGGCTTTTTAACAGAAACTTACCTGAACTTGCTGCCGCAAGCTTTGGAAAAGGTAATCGCCGGAGAATATGAAATAGAAGAAAGATCGATGCTCGCGGTGCGGCTGTTTCGAGAAAACGACTGCCTCTGGGAAGCCCTTTGTCTCAATGAAATGGTGCTGCACCGGGAACCGCTGACTTGTATGTGTCATTTTGAAGTGGCGATCGGTCAGCACGCCTCTATTGACATTGCCGCAGATGGAGTCATCATCGCAACTCCCACGGGATCGACAGCTTACGCCCTTTCTGCCGGTGGGCCGGTCATCATTCCCGGAGTACCGGTGTTGCAGTTGCTGCCTATTTGCCCGCATTCAATGGCTTCGCGGGCTTTGGTGTTTTCCAACACTGAGCCGGTCAAGATTTTGCCGGCGAGTCCAAACCGCCTGGTAATGGTGGTAGACGGTAACGGCGGATGTTATGTTCTGCCCGAAGATTGGGTGCAAGTCGAGCGAGCTCAGTACCCAGCCCGCTTTATTCGGGTGCAATCTTTTGAGTTTTTCCACATTTTGCGGGAAAAATTGGGCTGGGGATTGCCTCACATTGCTAAACCGAGTTCGGTTGAGTTGCCTTGATAGTTGTTGGTAATGAGCGGAGGGCTAAAGTCCCGTCAATCGATTTTAGATTTTCGATTTTAGATTTTCGATTGACCCCACGGATAAATGCGGGGGCTTGAGGATTTTCGATTTTCGATTTTGGATTGATTCCACGGATAAATCACGTGGCGGGTACCATCAAGAAATTCGTGGTCACTTCGGCTACGCTCAGTACGTCGCCTTTTAGGGCGGCTTTTTCTTTGTTTTTGGGCAGGATAAAGTTTGATCGGAATCTCCTACGGAATCCTTAATTCTCGATCGAGATTCCGAATCATCTCCAAACTCAGGCAGCGTTTATGATAGATGTATTCTCGTACTTCTGGGAGTTTAAACCATGTCTCTCGCTGAGTTAATACCTTTGGTGAACAATCTGAGCCAGTCAGACAAATTATCACTCTTCAAACTCCTAGCAGTGCAAATCCCAGACGCTGAACTACAAGTCATCTTTTCTGCATCAGAGTATCCGGTTCGATCGCTCTACGATGCAACGGAAGCTGCAAACATTATGATGCAGATGATTCAGGACGATCGAGAGGCATCTACTCATGCCTAGTTCGATCGAGTTTCCCTTTTCTGACGATGAAGCATTACCCACGATTCCCATCACTCTGATTCATGCAGGCTTTTCTGTCTCGGCGAATGCACTGCTAGATACTGGGTCTGCGGTCAATCTATTACCTTATGACATTGGTCTGCAATTGGGTGCAATTTGGGAGGAACAAACTGTCCGCTTGCCATTGGCTGGAAATCTGGCAACGGTTGAGGCGCGGGGTGTATTTGTAGATGTTCAAATTGGGAATCTGGAACCCGTTCGCCTAGCATTTGCTTGGGCACAAGCCTCTCAGGTTCCATTAATTATCGGGCAAACCAACTTCTTTCGAGAATTTGATGTTTGTTTTGTGCGATCGCGATGCACGATCGAAATTATTCGCTTGTAATAAGCATCGATGCAGAACTCGGAGTTTTATTTAGCTTAACTCTCGATCGAGCTTCCGAATCATCTCCAAAGTCAGGCAGCGTTTGCGAGATAGCGTTAGTACACAGGGACATTTTGGTTTAACATCCCACCCATTACCTATGCCCCATTCCCTAAACCACCGCTGCGATCGAGAAAATCAGTAATCTCCTGTTCATGGGTATGCTCCTACACTTTGAATTTTTTACAACTTCAATCCAACGGCAGCCCGACTTTTATCAATAAGCCGGGAATACAACAAATTGAACAGCACCCTTTCGGAGTTTATATTTTTTCCACAATAAATACAATGTTTTTACGTAAATTTATTAAATCTTTACAATGTATTTGATTACAACTAACTCATGATTATCAACTATACCCTAACCAAGATTTAGCGGGCTAACGTTCCCGCTCACCGGACGCAGATGAACTTTGCATCTCACCGATAACTCGACTTCGTTCCGGTGCAGCGGGATTGTTATGCTGTGCCAACTTCAACTTTCACCAAAGAACTCTAGAATCCTATCCATAAAGTTCTGCTTCCAAACTTCTTGTACTCTCTCAACCAGCCAATCATCTAAACTATTAATTTGGCTACCATATTGGTCAAGTACATCATCTCTGTAGCCATGCCCTTGACCCCACCTATTTTGAGCATAATCCCAAAATTCATTAGAGTAAGTTTGGGGAGCAAGACTATCTTTGATACAGCAGCAAATTTCTTGCCCGATCTCAATAATAAATTTCTCAAAATATTCATCTATTTGTTCGCTTAAAATTTTCATGACGGGTTTAAGCCCTGATTGTTCTGAGGCATGTTGCTCAACAAACTCAACAGCACCTATAATCTCTGCCTTTGACTCACGAAGCCTGTCCCTAAGTAATACTTCTGCAACAGTAGAACCATCGAAATAAATATCTATATCTCGCAGATCATAGGTGCCAAACCTATTATTTATTGCACGAAAAACCATCACATGATAGCTTTTAAGATGATTCTTATATCTATTCTTAAAATTACTCAAAAACTCTGTCTTTTCATGAGACTCAATAGTTTTTTTTAGATCGTTTATTAATTTTTCCTCTTGGGGGCTTAATCCTCCTCCACTTTTGATGTCTTGAAAAATCTCGTCATAATTTTTTGCTTCTTGAAGTAAGGCTCTCTCTCTTCTAGAAATTAAATCATTGATAGCATCTAACAGTTCAATTCTTGCATCAGAAACATCATCCTTTTCATACTGAGGTTTCAGGATATGTTCCTCGTCGTAGAACTGAAGAGCATCATAGAAGAAAATATTCTCTAGCAAGAACTTGATGTTCTCTCTTGCAAAAGCATCATCGATCTGATTTTTTCTAACCTTAATTCCCTCGTCTCTATCCTCTACTTTTCCATCTAAGTTGACGACATCTTCAGGTTCGCCCTTTCGAGGCAGAACCAGTAATGCTACTTTTGTATCAATATCTCTCGATTCTCGCGTTAGGTATCTCTTCAGAAGCTCGCTAACATTACTTGGAGCAGCTAGAAATTGTTCCGCAAACAGACAGATTGAATTGTCTTGGTTACGGATGTAATCAGACAGATCTTTTCTATCTCTGGCATCATCCATACCTCTTGTGTCAATGATTGATCTGAAGCGAGGATATTTATTAAATTCAATTAGTTTATTACTAACACCCACATAAATTCTCTTGGGCAAAGAGAATTTATCCATTTTTCCAAGATTCAAATTGCTAAAGTTATGACGCAACCACTTTCTCTCATCTTCTACACTTTCAAAATCATCGAGAGATTCTAAACGGGTTTGATTTCTGCGTGATAAATTTGCTCTTTCAAGAACGGACTTTAAAAAGCCATCAAGATTTTTTTTATATGACTGGGCAAGTTCAGATGCTTTATCTACACGCTTTCCTTCAATCTGAGAGTCTCGAAGATCAGTGATATTTCTAATGGCTCTTAGCAGTTCAGCAGGTGGTAGGCCAGTTACTTCTGAATTTTGATCATGTTCCTTATTCCAGAAGTAGATACAGACTTCTCGGATAAATTCTTTAACTTCATCATCACTGTATGGCTCTATCTCAAGGAAGCTTCTCTTGGACATTGAGGGCTGTATGACAACTTCACAAATAGTTGTCCTCCCTGATCCCGTAGATAGCAGTTCACTAATCTTATTGACAGTCTTTCCGGTTTTACCAACAGTTTTTTCTTCTTTGTGAAACAGATTAAATAGATGACATATAGCTGTAGTTTTACCAACGCCTATTTTCCCAATAAAAACCAAATTATAATCTTGTATTTCGAGCAGTGCTTTCATTCTTGCTAGACGCACCGAAAGGCTTTTAAGCGAGTTTATCGAGCAGCGAGTTTTAATAAGAAAATTAACACTCTTCTGACCTTTTATATTTCTCTCTAATATCTCAATCTCAGACTCTATCCGTCCCTTTAGGCTTTGGACAAATTGTATGCTCATATACAAAACTCTTGAAGTGCAAGACTAAACCCCGACTACTCTGACAATAGAGCAGATGCTTTTATTCCCAAATGCGTAGAAATTGGCTCATTATGATTTTCCGGGCAGCAGTAATTTTGGTACGGCATAGCTCAGTGATTGAGCAGCATAACTTATAATTATATCGCAGTTGCGGTACAATACTGAGTATAGCCGTATAATACCGCAGATTGACGATGTATGTCAACTCCTTCTTACTCCCCATCAGAATCTCCTTTCCTCGATCGAATTCGCCACACGATTCGACTCAATCACTTAAGCCGTCCTAATTAAAAAAGCTATCTTTATCCCAAACTATTGGGTCGATCGTTGCTTTCATTCCCACATCAAAGGACGTGAAGCGAATTTGGGAAAATATCGCTCAAACGATTCGGCAACTTGGGCGACAAGTTTTCATCAAAAAGTAATTTCAGGCCGATAAGGTCGCAGTCATAAACCGACGCTCACGGTCAGCAGCATAAGCAATGCAGGCTTTTAAATCTTCCCGTGTTAAATCGGGAAAATCTTCAAGTATCTCTGCTTCTGTCATCTCGGAAGCCAGGTACTCAAGCACTTCATAAACTGTAATTCGCAAGCCGCGTACACAAGGCTTACCACCGCGTTTATTTGCTTCGATCGTGATGTGGTTTCGGTAGTTCATAGTTTGATATGGGATTTTTAGCAGACCAGTTTAGATAACATATCTCAGTCCAAGACGATCGACGAATGGAAGAAAGTCCCGATCGCAAAATAAGAATTAGTGATTGTTTTCGATAATAGCATCCATCAGAAAAGCCGCGATCGCCCCTAGACACAGGGCGATACCAACGTTTTCATACCAGAGAACGACGGGTTCAAATCACCTATTTCGAGGGACTGAGTTCCACAGCATCGGTCTTTGCAGTTAACTCTACCTTTAGCGTAGAAGCTGCCTGCATCGCATGGGGACTGACTAACGAGAATTGTGCAGTCGGCTGCTGACAAGCCACCATTGTTTTCACGTGTTCCATTTCATCATCCCGAATGGCAACAAACACATCATAGAGATTGTCGATCGTTGGACGACGGAATACATTAGCACTGCTTGTTTGAAACTCCTCAAACATATACAAATCGCCATCTCGATAGTATTGGATAGCGACATCTGGTGCGGGCTGTTGCTTGAGAGCCTCAGCTTCGGCATTGAGGAACTTGTCGTAGCTGGCATAGGCGTGTCCCTCTACAAGTTCCATGAAGTTGTAGGCAGATTTGGACGACACCATGTAGACCAAAATGATAATCCAGTAGTAAATGAGTGCAGTGGCTCGTGCTAGAAGGCGATCGACCCAAAAGCTCGATCCTCCCAGTGATTCCATAATCAACAGATGATGTAGTTCATTCCACGACTCCGAAAAGTGGATTTTTAACCAATCAGCCTTCCGCCACCAGCCCAAGGTTTCATAGAGGTGAAGTACCGATAGATAAGAGAAATAAGGAACACGAGCCACGGTTTCTAGCACATAAAACCGAGGATAAGGGCGATCGGCATAGACGACATTGATCACAAAAACGAGAATACCAACTAAGAGACGAATCATTGACTGAATCCTCAATAAATACGAAAGATAATTGGAACAATTGAGCAACTAATGACTGACGACCGGAATCTCAGCCGCAATGGTTTCGAGGGGTTGGGCTTGAGTAGGCTGTTGGAAAATAGCCACGATCGCTTTAATCACGCAAAAGACGAGGATCAATGCACCAACCGAGAAGACGATATCCCCAGGGATGCGTAGCCAAACTGTCCACTGCATCCATGCCGAACCAATGACTTCAGCACTGCGAGCGTACCAAGTGCCATGATTAACGGATTGCACCAATTGATAAAAACCATTAGGAATCAGTCCGAAAACCATCATCATGCCTAGACCAACATTGATCCACCAGAAGGATAAATTGAAGTTTTTCTCATCCCATGCGCGATCGGGAGTGATTTCACGCAGTGCGAATAGCATGAGGGCGATCGCCAGGGAGCCATACACACCGAAGAGTGCAGAGTGAGCGTGAATTGGGGTTGTGTTTAGTCCTTGGGAATAGTAGAGGAAAATCGGTGGATTGATTAAGAAACCAAAGACACCTGCGCCAATTAAGTTCCAAAAAGCAGTGGCAATAAAGAATTTTAGTGGTACTCGATAAAATCCTTGCGCTTCTTGGGATAGCTTCATCGACTTCACCACTTCAAAGCCAATTAAGGTCAAGGGAACGACTTCTAAGGCTGAAGCAACGGAACCCATCGACGTAATGAATACAGGTGTTCCTGCAAAGTAGAGATGGTGTAACGTGCCGATTACGCCACTACCGAGATAGAGAATTGTCGTCATGTAGGTGGCTCTCAGGGCTGATGAGCGCTTTAGGAAGCCTAACTCGCTACATAGATAGGCGATCGCCACCGTCGCAAATACCTCAAAGAAACCTTCTACCCATAAATGCACGACCCACCAACGCCAATATTCGGCAATGCTCAAATGGGTGTGATTGTTGTACATCAACCCTGACGCATAGAACAGGGGAATCGTAATCGCACTGTAGAGAAAGAAATGATTCAGTCCCGTTTTATCACCTTCCGCCTTGAGCGCAGGCTTGAGGGCGCGGTACATCAGCCAGAGCCAAAACACCATGCCACCAATCAGCAATAATTGCCAGAGACGACCAAGTTCTACATATTCATAGCCCTGATGTCCAAACCAGAAACTATTGTCACCGCCGATAATGCCTTGGACACTAGCCCAAGATCCGATTAAGGAACCAACAACAACGACAGTCAAAGCCACTAACAAACCGCCATTGCCCCAAGCTTGCAACTTCGGCTCATGTTTACCAAACCTTGGCGCGAAATATAGCCCTGCGGCGAGCCAACAGGTGGCAATCCAAAATACTGCTAGCTGTAAATGCCAAGTCCGTGAGGCGGCATAGGGTAAATATTTCTGAAGTGGCACACCATAGAAGCCATCGCCTTCCACCGCGTAATGGGCTGTGACCATTCCCATCAACATTTGCACCAAAAACAAAGTCATGGCAACCCCAAAGAAGAGGGTGGTGACTTTTTGGCTAGGTGTGGCAAGGCGAATCAGGGGGCGATGGGCGACAGCGATTACTTCTTCGCTATCTTCTTGGGTGATGTAAACAAACAGAAATACACCGATCGCAGCAATGAGAACAATCACCGACACAATTGACCAGATCAAGAATTGAGCCGGAGCCTGATTGCCAATCAAGTCATCGTGGGGAAAGTTGGCGGTATAGGAAAATGGTGCATTCGGGCGATCGGCGGCGGCGGCCCAAGCTGTCCAAGTAAAGAAAGCAGTGACATTACGGATTTGCGTATCGTCAGTAAACCAACCGCTAGGAATGGAATGAATCTTGGAGCCTTGGGATAGCAAAGTTTTATAGCTATCAAAAACCTTGGTTAGTCCCTGAGTTTGAGCCGCAGTTAGGGTTAAAGCGCCTGTCTCTGACTCATAACGATTGGTTTTAAATTCTTGCTGTACCTGCGCTTGGAGGGTAGCGCGATCGACTTCTGATAGTGCCTGTAAATCGGCTTCACTAAAATCAGGATTGCCATTATGCAAAATTCCTGCCGTTGCTAAGCCCCAACGGTGTAAAACATCGGCAGTCCAGTCGGGTGCTAAATAACTGCCATGCCCCCAAATACTACCAATATGTTGCCCCCCACGACCTAGATAGGTTACTTGCCCAGATTGAATATTCTCCTGAGTTAGAATGATTTCCTGTTGTGGAGAAACCACTGTCGCGGGAATCGGTGGTGCATTTTTATAAATCGCCGATCCTGCAAAGATCAGCACTGAAAAAGTGACGATGCAAATTAGCACCAGCCAAGCGGGTAGGCTAATTTGACGGGGACGAGCGCGGGCTGTCACCACTTTGTCAAAGGTTGGGTTTGCCATAAAGCCATAAATTCGGTTTTAAAGTACCTATCGACATAGCATAGGAGAATAGAACCTAATAATGCTTTGACTTAAGTCAAAAACAACCTTAAAAAATGCTCAAGTACGTTTATCTTGTCTAGCTCGGCGCTTTGTTCCAACCATCCTCACTACCCTAAACGATGTTAAATAGAGTCGATTTGAGCAACTGGTTACAAAACATTCTGATTTTTCAAGGATTATCGGCAGAGCAACTGATTCCTTTAGCTCAGATCGCTCAACTGCAAACCTTTGGAAAAGATGAGACAATTTTCCATCAGGGCAGTGATGCAACTGGGTTTTTCATTGTCCAAGCTGGTCGTGTTAAGGTATTTAAGACTGCATCCAATGGGAAAGAACACATTTTACATTTATTAAAAAGAGGCGATTACTTTGCCGAAGTTGCCACCTTTGATGGCAAAGCTTTTCCAGCTTCGGCGATCGCATTGGAATCCACAGAATTAATCTTCTTCCCTCGGTTAGCTTTTCTGGATTTACTTCATCAATATCCTGCGCTCGCCATCAATATGCTGACAAGTTTGGCAACCCGTTCGCGTAAATTGGCACAGATGGTGGAAGATCTGTCGTTTAAAGAAGTGCCACAAAGATTAGCGGCTTATTTATTAGATTTGAGCGGTCGCGCTAATGGTGATCAAGTTATTAATCTAGATGTTACTAAAACTCAGCTAGCTGCTATTTTAGGGACGATTTCTGCTACCCTTTCTAGGGCATTCTCGCATCTCCACGATAAAGGATTAATTACGATCAATGGTTCTCAGATTGAGTTATTGGATCGCGATCGGCTACAAGCGTTGAGTCAGAATGTAGAGTTGGGCGATCGCTTTTAGATCATGAATTTTGGAGTTTAGGTCACGGAAAAGTGATTCCACATGGGATTTATGATTTTCAACAAAACATAGGATATATAACATTATGAAACAGTAAATATGCCAGTGAATTCGCGTGTGAGGCTTTAAAAGATTGGTGGAATAATCATGGAAAAACTACCTACCCTAACGCTAATTCGATTCGGTGTATTATGATAAAGCAAGCAGCGATAAATTCTCGTCTTCATAAAATAATTCGATCGCGTTAAAATTTCGACCTTGCAAATTTTAAATTTGCAAGGTCGAACAGTTTCCCAGGCAAAGCCAAATAACTTTCGGTGGATTCCCAAATACTAAGCTTAGGTCGTGCATATCCGCGTCTTTCGAGACAATCATCAAATTATTGTATGAAGGCATAATCCCAAACTATTGGGTCGATAGTGGCTTTCATGCCCACATCAAAGGACGTGAAGCGAATTTGGGAAAATATCGCTCAAGCGATTCGGCAACTTGGGCGACAATTTTTCATCAAAAAGTAATTTCATGCCGATAATGTCGCGGTCATAAACCGACGCTCGCGGTCAGCAGCATAAGCAATGCAGGCTTTTAAATCTTCTCGCGTCAGATCGGGGAAATCGCCCTTGAATTTCTGCTTCGGTCATCTCGGAAGCCAGGTACTCAAGCACTTCATAAACCGTAATTCGCAAGCCGCGCACGCAAGGCTTACCACCGCGTTTATTTGCTTCGATCGTGATGTGGTTTCGGTAGTTCATAGTTGGAATTTTTGAGAATCTCCTCGTTTGAGGTTTGGCGAAAAGATTGGATATACTAGCTTGTTGCATGGGTGCGCGATCGCATAATTGTACTGCACTTGCGGTACAATACTGGATATAATCGAGTAATACCGCAGCTCGATCGTGTATGTCAACCCCTTCTTAATTATATTTTAGATTAGAGTCGATCGCACACTGGGGCGATCGCAAAAATCGAGACATTAATCAGAACTTCTTCACGCACGAATAACTGTAACCGTTCGCCCCATTGGTGTCAGAAGAATTTCAGTATTCAATCGTTCTTCTAATTCCAGCGCATTCTCGCGTCGATCGAATATCACCAACCACCCATCATCTTCTCCCAATCGAGCCAAATATCCATCTAACTGTTCCAACCCAGAAGTGTTGAATGATAGGAAAAGATTGCTAAAATAGGTCTAACAATGTATAATTGCAGAGTTATAAATTATTGA
>NZ_JAUBUB010000086.1:0-26909 GCF_036705265.1 Microcoleus sp. B4-C2 | reverse complement strand
CCCGTGAGGGTTAATAGTTCGGTGCCTGTCTCGGTGTCCCAGATTTTCAGGGTTTTATCCCTTGAAGCGGAAATCGCTGTTTTTCCGTCTGGTGCGATCGCCACTCCTGTTACATAGTTAGTATGACCAGCAAGTGTCCGCAGCGCCCCTTCATTTGCCCGCTCTAAATTAGCCCTCAAAGGCCGCAGCCAAAGACTATTTTTCGACTGCCTCGCCTGTTCCAGCACCCCCTGAATTTCAGGCATTTCAAAATCTAGCAACCTCCCCAACAAATGCCCTGCCAGTTGCATTTTATCCCTTTCCAAAATGTGCGCCGACTTGCGAATCGCCCCTTGAATCAACTTCAGCGTTCCCGCTTGCCCCTCCGACAGCAAAACATCAGAAACTATCGCCAAATCGTAATCCTCAATTAACGCTTGAACCCCCACCGCATCCAACTTCGCCTCAATAAAATCAAAATCCGTCAACAACTGATGCAGTCGTTCCCCTTGAACACTCTCCGCCAAATGCCCCGGCAGAGTTTCCAAAGCATAAAGCCGCTTTTTCGGCGACAGTTTCCCCAACCGTTCTTTAAACTTACCCATCGCCGTACAAATCTTCCCACAAATTATCAGAAATCGCCCTTTCAATATCCCGCAGCGTAACCCCAGCTTTCTGCACTACATCCTTACGATGCAGAAATCTTTGAAAACTTGCGTGATAAATACTGTAATCCGGCGGAGTCTCGCTGCTGCGACGCAGAAACTGTTCCCAATCATCCAGAACTTCCTGCAAATCTAAAGCATCTTCCTCAGCAAAATCGGCCAAAATATCACAGGAAACTGGCTTGCGAGTTTTGGTCAACAAATAAATCACCTTCAACTTCCGGCGGCGCAATTCTCTATCTCTAACCGCCATTTCCATGCGCGCCCAATGCTTCTCATAATATCCTTCCAACTCCCTGGGCAAATCTTGCAAATTCACATCGCTGTACTTGCCGCTGTCGATATCATTCAGCACATAGCGCAGGTACATAAAATTATTCTGGCTTTTTTCCGCCACCGCCACCACAAACTGTTCTCGCTGCAAATTTTGACGGCTAATCCAACTCTGAATTGACGCGCTGTTGCTGGTGCGTTTGTCAATATAAAGCTTGACATCCGCCAAACTTTCTGCACTGTACTGCATCAGATCGAAAACCTGATGATTTGGCAAAGGCAGAGATTCCGGTCGCTTCGAGACAATAAAATAAACATTATCCGGCAAAGCATCTGGCAAATAGAGGACATTGCTGCCACGCCCATGATCGCTGAGATCGACTTCATCGAGGGCATCCACAACAAACACTAACTTTTTTCCGCCCAGTTTAGCACTGACTTCCCCCAACAATCGACTGAGAAAGTTGCCATCTGTAGTTGCATTTTCTGGCAATTTTGGGTAATCCAGTTTAAAGGCTTGAATTAACTGAGTGCAGGCATTTTCCAGAAATTGCTTTGCCTTAACAGTGCCTTGAGATTGCGAGTTAAAATGGACAACACAGCGCCGCTTCATCAGCAGCACTAACTTTGCCATAATTGAACTTTTGCCGACACCTGGATCGGCTTCTAAAACAAAATATCCTTTGGGATTTTTCTGCAAAAATTCGATAATTGCTTCAAAGACAAATTGGCGGCCGGTAAAGTCTTGAGTGCGGTCTTGAATAATCGTTTCGCACTCGTAGGGAAGCGGCAATCGGGGCGCGGAAGTATCAACAAATCGTTCCAGCAAATTCTGAACCTGCGCCAAATCGGATCGGATGCCAATTTCTATGGATTCCAATTTCCCCATCACTTGACAAATCTGCTGCCCTGTCGCCACGGCCTCCAACTTTTGCAGAATTTCCCCATTTTGCAGCCCCAACTCTTTGAGTTGTGCCAAAGCAATTTGGTGCAGGTTCAACAGCATCGCGGCAAACTTTTCTCCTCCCTTCGCCGCATCCAGTTTCAGCACTTCGCGGTACGCTTTCGGGAAAGTTGCGTACAGCTTGTCCGCCACAAATTCCACAATTTCCGCATCGAAGGATTTGCCCTCGCTGGCCGCGAATTCGTTGAGGAAAGTTGCCCAATCTGCCGTTGTCAATCCGGTAACTCGATCGAACTCCTCGGCATCCGCAGAAAAAATCTTGGTTAACTGGTCTTCGGAAATATTTAAACCCCTTGACAAATCGGCTGTATTCGTGTTAGTATCCAGCCAGTATTCAGGAGTTTTCTCGGCTAATTGACTGAGTGCTGTTTCTGGATAAGGCAAATTTTTGGTTTCGGCGATCGCAATTAGGCGATCGGACTTCGCAACCTCTCTCAAAATATAGCCGATCGCCTCACCCGCGGCCTTAATCAAATCGTGATTATCGAGAATCCTCGGATTTTTGCTCAACCTTTCCGTCATCCGATTTGCCAGTTCATCAGCGGCCATAGTCTCAGCGAGACTACCAGCAATCGCCGCTAAGATAGAAACTCCCCCAAGTGCGATCGGGCCGCCGATAATACCCGCTGCTGCTTGAGTTGCCGGATTGGCGATCGCATTTGAAATAACTTGTCCAATAGCCATCACCGCACTGCATCCAATAACCCTAGTTTTAAAATTAGCTAAGTCCATTAGTGGCATAAAATAAATATTCCTCTTTTTAAAAGTTGGTAGTAATTATATCTTGCCGGCTGCCGTTTAGTCCGTCGCTGCGAAAATTTCAAGTTGATTTAGAGATTGTCGATCGCGACGCACCCTAGGATATAAAGTAAAATATAATTAATTATCTCGAAGTTCTTTTTCTTGCAAAATTTGGGTAGCCCAAAGCAGATCTTCTTCCGATAGAGACGGTACGGGTTCTCGATTATAGTCGATGCGATAATCATAGCCAGCGCGATCGTAAATACCTGCAAATATTTCTGGTAAATTAACAATAGGTTCTACATCTTCCTCGCGCAAGGGAAGCGGAAATATAGGTAGAGAATCACGGAGATTAAAAGCATAAAGTTCGGCAAACGGACGGCGATTACTGGGACTGACCAAAACCCGATAATCGCTTTGAATAGAATTATTAAGAATGGGCATAGATTCCCATTTTCGTAGTAAATCGATTTCCACTAAATTGGTTAAGCTACCTAAAATACTCTGGCGTTTTTTGAGATAAGTAATTCTTCCTTCTTCACTACGTTTGTTGACTGGAGAAATAATTTCAATTGCGGTGACAACTTGTTTAGTTGTCATTTCTCGCACTTCCAGGTAAGTCTGTTTAATTTTTTCAGGAGCAGGCACTTTAACGGTAGTCGGAAGTGTTATATTTAAAGTGGCAACTGAACCTGTAGGAATATTCGGGTTATTAGATTGACGCTTAATCGCGACATCGGGGATACCTACTAAAAGGGAGTCGCTGTTACTGTCATTTGGATCGGTAATTTCATAGATTCGTTTGTCGATTGCAATCTCATATTTAGGGCGAATTTGAGGGACTAAGAATGCCGCGATCGCAGAAATTAACCAATGATGAGTTTCCTGCCAGAAATCGGGGTGTTCTAAGTAGGGGTCCATTCCAGGAAAGGGTGAAGGCATAGGACTGTTCTCCGATGTATTGACTTTCAAATCATTTTAGCATTTTTAATTTGGTAGGTGCGTCGCTTTAAAGCGAGGCAGAGCCTCTGGATATAGGTTCCCAGGCTGGCGCCTGGGAACCAGTTAAAGCTTGTCAAGAACAGGCAGGATGCCTGTTGCACAGTAATTATTGGAGATGTCTATTTGTAGATGAATTTAATCTGTTGTGGAACAGGCCGGAAAGCCTGTTGATTTTGGGCGGGCAAGATGCCCAACCCCTACTCCCCACAACAAATTTAATCTACTGTGGAACAGGCATCTTGCCTGTTCCTAAAATCAGAGACACCCCAAATATCAACTACAAAACAGCAGCCACACTTGCCATCAACAACCCTTGAAACAATTTCACCCCATCAGTTTCGCCCAACATCGGATCGGAAGCCCGTTCAGGATGCGGCATCATTCCTAATACATTGCCCGCCCGATTGCAAATACCGGCAATATTATTTAACGAACCGTTAGGATTCCCAGCATCGCTAATTTTGCCCGCCTCTGTGCAGTAGCGAAACAGCACTTGTTCGTGCTCTTCTAGTTCTGCTAATGTATCCGCATCAGCATAATAGTTGCCTTCGCCGTGGGCGATCGGCAAATCGATGATTTCACCCGAAGTATAAGCCGCAGTCCAACGAGTATTACCGCGTTCGACTTTCAAAGAAGCCCGATCGCAAATAAAATTCAATCCCGCATTCCGCACCAGAGCACCGGGCAACAAACCAGCTTCAGTCAACACCTGAAAACCGTTGCAGATGCCTAATACAAGCTTTCCTTGTTTAGCGTGTTCCGCAGTAGCCCGCATCGCCGGAGAAAAACGGGCGATCGCACCGCACCGCAAATAATCTCCGTAACTGAAACCACCGGGAATTACAATGATATCAATATCCGAAATATCGGTATCTTCGTGCCAAATCATCCGCGTCGGTTGGTGGAGTAACCCTTGAGTCACCCACACCACATCGCGATCGCAATTTGAACCCGGAAAAACAATAACTCCAAATTTCATAAGCTGAAGGAAGAAGGAAGAAGGAAGAAGGAAGAAGGAAGAAGGAAGAAGGAAGAAGGAAGAAGGAAGAGGGAAGAAGGAAGAGGGAAGAGGTGTAAACTTAAGACTGAAATCTTATGTTTCTCTCGCTTGTATCTAAGTCTCGATCCCCCTAAATCCCCCTTAAGAAGGGGGACTTTGAGTGTTCCGAATCCCCGCTTTTTAACGAAGACTGTGAATGCTCTTGTCCCCGCTTTTTAACAAAGACTTTCAGAACCCTCTTGTCCCCCCCTTATTAAGGGGGGTTAGGGGGGATCGAAGAGCTACGGGCGATCGCATTTATGCCGCCGCTGTCTCCACAGCAACAGGAATTTCAGTCAAATCAAAGCGATAATTTTCAATCACTGGATTGGCCAAAAGTTGGTCGCAAACGCGATCAAGTTGTTCGCGCGCCTCCGACTCACCAGCAGCAGTCAGCGTCAATTCAACGTACTTCCCGATTCGCACACGCTCAACATTGTCGTATCCCATGTGTTGCAAACCAGACTGTACGGCAGTGCCGGCGGGATCTAAAACAGAAGGGCGGAGGGTAACATAGATTTGGGCAAGATATTTCTGAGTCACGGGAATGTTGCGGTAGGTGATGTGAAAGTTAGCCCCATTGTATTCTACAACCGAGCTGCGCGCCGATCGCCATTTGGTTCGCCCAAGTAAGATAGCCTAGAAATAGGGACAGATTTGATTCCAGCAGATTACACAAAAAAATTATGAGAACCAACCGCACCCGCAGTCAGGAGCGTATTTTACACTTGCTCAAGCACTTGAATCGATCGCTCTCAGCGCAAGATATCTACTTAGAACTGCGTAACAGCGACCAAAGCATGGGCCTAGCAACCGTTTACCGTTCCCTCGACGGTTTAAAGCGAGAGGGGTTCGTTCACGTCAGAACTCTCGCTAGTGGCGAGTCTCTCTACGGTGCCGCCCACCAAGACCAACACCACCTAACTTGTCTGGAATGTGGCGCGTCCATTACGATCGACGAATGCCCCGTCCACCACTTAGAAAGCCAACTACAACAATCTCATTCTTTCAAGATTTATTATCACACTTTGGAGTTTTTTGGATTGTGCGATCGATGTACTTTGGCTCAAGAATCTTAGGAGCGCGAATTAAATAACTTACAATTTTAATTGTTATTGTGGGATGGGCGTCCCGCCCGTCCAAAAAGAACGGGCGGGACGCCCATCCCACTTTCAAGAGTGGAAGTTATTTAATTCTCATTCCTTAGAGAAGTTATTAGTCATGAGTGATATCAATTCCGGTTGCACGAGCGAAATGATTGTTGACTGTTGATTGCTGAGTGTTGACCGAAAGCATCCAGGATACCCGCCACGTGATTCATTCCGAAAGCAGACTCAGTACCCAGAAATAAAAAACCTGTATCCGATAAAGGAGCCCCCGAATTTATCGGTGGGGTCAATGCTTCAATTCTTTAATCTTTAATCTAAAATCTAAAATCGATTGACTGGGTGTTAAACCGCCGAGGCTGGTTTTGTTTGTGTAGCGACAGATTTCAACCTGTCGTTTTATTAACTAGCTCAAGGATGCAAAAACTCTAAATGGTCTCCTGGAATCGATCGCAATTTTGCAGCCGAGCCTTGCATTTTCAACCTGCCGCGTTCTAACATGATAATCCAATCGGCGCGATCGATCACTCGTGGCCTGTGACTGATAAAAATCGTCGTTTTCCCGTGCCGATACATCAACAACTGTTCTAAAACTTCCGCTTCGCTTGCGGGGTCAAGCCCTGCGGTAGATTCGTCTAAAATCAATACAGGCGGGTTGTTGAGAATGGCGCGGGCGATCGCCAATCTTTGTCTTTGTCCGCCAGAAATATTCGCTCCAAACTCTCCTAAAACAGTTTGATATTTATCCGGCAATTGGCTGATAAATTCATCCGCGCCCGCAATTTTACACGCTTTCACAATCTGTTCAAAGCTGATATCTGGACTGCCCAATCGAAAATTTTCTAGAATCGAACGGCTCCAAAAATGCGCTTCTTGGGGAACCAATACAACCTGCTGTCTGAGACTGTCGAGAGACAAATCCTGCAAGTTGTAACCGCCTATTCTAATATTACCAGATTGCAGCGGGTACAGACCAGCAATTACTTTTGCGAGCGTACTTTTTCCGCAGCCGGAATGGCCTATTAAAGCAATTGCTTGACCGCCGGGAAATGTGACAGAAAAATTTTCCAGCAAGTCAAGTCTGCCGGGGTAGTGAAAATTAACACTCTTGCAAACAATACCGTCGCGGTCTTGAATAGTTACAAAAGGTTTATTCGTATTGTCTTTAGTTTCCGGTTCAGCATCGATCACTTCCGACAGCCTTTGAGTTGCTGTCTGCACGCGAGTCATTTCATCAGTAAATCCTACGAGCGAATTTACCCAAGTAGTAACGTTTTGATTCATACTAATAAACGCTAGCAACTGACCGATACTCAATACCTTGTCAATCACTAAACCGCTACCAAGCCACAGCAGAGTAATGCTGCCAGCAGAGGCAACAAAACCCGAAAATATATTGTTGAGAATGCCAATTTGTGTAGTGCGGAAAGTCAGCTTTGCTAAGCGACCGAAGCGGGTTTGAAATTCTTCCCAAAGTTGCTGGCCGCTGCTAGTAGTTTTGACCGTCAGCGCGCCTTTAAAAGTTTCTACTAAAACGCCTTGAGTTTCGGCTTCCAACACCAATAAACTGCGCGTTTTTTGCTGCAATGCGGGCAGAAATACCACTGTAGAGGCAGTCATTAACAGAGCTATAGCTGTAGCTGCTAACGTCAGCTCCTTGCTGTAAAATAACATAAAAATAAAAGAAACTACAGCTATAAAAAATTGACTAGGCAAGCTGATAGCGACTTGAGAAACTAATTTATTTATTTCTTGGATATCTTGTAATCTACTGACAATTTCGCCACTGCGTCTGGTTTCGTAAAAACTCAAAGGCAATCGCAGGAATTTGCGCGCGAATTCCATCACTAATCCCAATTCTAAACGCTGGGAAAACTGAGCAATTAAGTTCGATTGTACCAATCCTAAACTGCTGCTAAAAAGGTTCATAACTATAACTGCGATCGCCACGCTTGCCAGGAGTTGTCTGTCTCCCCGCACCAGGATGTCGTCGGTGAGCATTTGAACTAGAAAAGGCGAAGAAATTGACAGCAAACCCAACACTGCATTTAGCAAAAATGCTTCCATTAAAAGCGGGCGATAAATCCCAATCCGGCGCATCCATTTTTCTAAAGAATTGGCGGGCGGTTGACCCTCTGCTGCTGCAAAAAACCGCTCAGCATCGGGTTCTACTAGCAAGCACAGCCAATCTGTCCAAGCTGCTGCTAATTCTGCTTTAGAAACATAGCGCATACCGACGGCTGGATCGCCGATCGCATATTTGTCGCCCTGCTTTCCGTACAAAACAACCCAGTGATAACCGCTCCAGTGAATAATCATCGGTAGAGGGGCATCATCGAGCTTGTCTAAAATTGCAGCGGCTGCTCGCACCGATCGAGCATTAAAGCCGATCGCCTCAGCACCTTGTTTCAAGCCAAGTAAACTCGTCCCTTTTTGGTCGGTGCCCGCACATTCTCGCAAGCGGCTAATAGTAAAATTTTGTCCGTAAAATTTCGCGATCGAAGCCAAACAAGCCGCCCCGCAATCTTCTTCGCTCTGCTGGAGAACAACCTGATATTTCTTAAACCTGTTAACTTGTCCGAATAATGGCACTTTGCCGATCAAAGGGATGTTCTTTAACATTTTGCAAAATGAATAATGGTAGAGCATAAAGAAGATTACTCATCACCAACTACCCAATCAGCAAAAAGCACCCATAAAGTTATGGGTGCTTTCTCGATTCCACAGTTATAAATCTGAATTGACTAGCACTAAACTTTAGTAATAGGCGTAGCGGACTACTCTTCTGTATGAACCGTCGTAATTCCGGCGGTACACGACCCAACTGCGCCGCTGCCGGTGACAATTGTATCGATTGGCATAATAGTGACCGCCGTTGACGCTAGCTGATTCTTCAGATGTAAGTTCAGCAAACAGTGAATTGTCCTTTGTTTCTTTCATGATTGGACTCCGTTTAACTTAATAAAATTGAAGGAAAACTAGAAATATTATTTAATTTCTAGACCCTAGTGTAAATACTGAGTAATACTTCTTGTGGTTCTGTACGACCTCCGGAATACTACTGATAAAATTTCAAAAATTACTCGATCGCACAACTTGACTCAGCTATCTAAACCACTAGGGTTGGGTAAGGGCGATCGCGGCTCGGATCGTACAGATAAAACTGCCTAGGCGGTGGCAGGAAAAACAGCATATTCAGGCCATAGCTGCTGCTGTTATCCGTCTCGCTGTTGTTATTAGCGCTACTAACACCGCTGGTAATGCAGCCACCGTTGACAGTAGCAGATTCTCCATCGGTTAGTTCGATGAAGAGTGAACCTTGTTGGTTTTCTGGCATAAATAACTCCTATTGATACCTATGTACTTACTTACTACCTACGCATACAGTAAAAACCCGGTAACAGCGCCAAAAGTTATGGCGGAAACGCCGTATTTTCATGACCACGAATTTCAAAGGTGGTACCCGCCACGTGATTTATCCGTGGAATCAATCCCAAATCGAAAATCCTCAAGAAAGAGCATTTATCTCGCGCAAGTCAATCCAAAATCTAAAATCTAAAATCTAAAATCGAATGACAGTGGCCCGCAGGCTTCACTCCTCTTGATATTTGGCGAACTTTGTGGGTGGGAACGGCAAAGCTGTGCGGATTTTTACCTTTACCCTGTGAATTTTGATTTAGACTTCTAAACCTATTCTTGGTTTCCGGAAAGGTGAGAGTAAAAGTGACAAAAGAAATCAGCCAGCTCTCCCTCTTCCCCAACTCAAAACTCAAAACTCCAAACTATTCCCCTCTCCCCTTGCCGCCATGTCTCTCACTCCCGAAGCCACACCCGCTGAAACCTTTGATAACGACCAGTTTTTGCCCCCTGTCAGCCGCTGGACGACTTTGGGGGGCATTTTGATGGTGGCGACCTTTGGGGGGGCGATCGCCCTTGCTAGCGTCACCAAATACAGCGCTACAGTCAAAGCAGACGCGATCGTCCGTCCAGCCGGAGAAGTGCGCGTCGTGCAAGCCGCCACCGAAGGAACCGTCGAAAGCATTGCTGTCAGCGAGAATCAGACAGTAAAAGAAGGAGATGCGATCGCAGTTATAGACGCTTCGCGTTTGGGCGCTCAAAAAAAACAGTTAGAAGAAATAATTAATCAGTCTCAAACCACAGCACAGCAAATCAACCAGCAACTGCGCGACTTAGAAAATCAAATTTTGGCCAGCGCCCAATTTAAAAGCATCCAAAGTGAAAGTTCCGCCCAACAGGAATTAATCGAATCCGCTTTAGTAAAAATCGCCACACCGCTGCCGGATGTCGCCGAAAGACTGGGCCGAAGTCGGCGGGTTTTGCTCGTCAAGCGATCGTCCCTTCAACAACAATTAATTCAAGCTAAAAAAGAACTAAATCAAATTGAGTTAAAACTCGAAAATAGCGTAATCCGCGCCCCCGCTGATGGTACAATTCTCAGATTGGAAGTACGAAATACTGGTCAAACCGTACAAGCCGGCAGCGCGATCGCCCAAATCGTCCCCAGCGACGTACCCCTGGTAGTCAAAGCCAAGGTGACATCCCAGGACATCGCCCGCATCCAAATCGGCCAACCCGTACAGATCAGGATTTCGGCTTTACCTTTCCCCGATTACGGCACATTAAAAGGAACTGTCAGCGAAATCGCCCCAGATGCGATCTCCCCTCAAAATCCCACTAATAATTTAGGTACAGCTTATTACGAAGTGGCAATTAAACCCGAACAAACTTATCTAACAAAACTCAAATCCGCCCCCGGCCAATTCTTCGGAAATCCCCAGGCTAATGTCCCCCGCCAGTATTCGATTCAATCGGGAATGGAAGGCAGAGCCGATATTATTACCGGCGAAGAAACTGTTCTGACATTTGTTTTGCGGAAAGCAAGGTTGCTGACAGATTGGTAATTAGTCAGTTGTCAGTTGTGAGTTGTCAGTTGTGAGTTGTCAGTCAGCAGTCAACAGTCAGCAGTCAGCAGTCAACAGTCAACAGTCAACCGCCAGAAAATTAGAGGCGCTGAAATTGAAATAACGTGTCAATATAGAAATGTGAATTCTATTCTATTCTTTCCTCATGGGCAAAAAGCGCGTTCTTTCGGGAGTTCAGCCAACCGGCAATCTTCACCTCGGCAATTATCTCGGTGCCATTCGCAACTGGGTAGAAAATCAAAGTCAGTACGAAAATTACTTCTGCGTAGTCGATTTGCACGCAATTACCGCACCGCACAATCCAGCAACTCTAGCCTCCGACACTTACACGATCGCCGCACTGTATTTAGCTTGCGGCATCGATTTAGAATATTCTACTATTTTCGTGCAATCCCACGTCTCGGCGCACACAGAACTAGCATGGCTGCTCAACTGTATTACGCCGATTAACTGGCTCGAAGATATGATTCAGTTTAAAGAAAAAGCAGTTAAACAAGGTGAAAATGTCAACGCCGGTTTGCTAAATTATCCCGTGTTAATGGCAGCCGACATTTTGCTTTACGATGCCGACAAAGTGCCAGTGGGAGAAGACCAAAAACAGCATTTGGAACTCACCCGCGATATTGTCATCAGATTAAATCACCAATTCGGCACACCCGAAAAGCCAGTATTGAAACTTCCCGAACCCTTAATTCGGACTGACGGTGCGAGGGTGATGAGTTTGACAGATGGCACGCGCAAAATGTCGAAATCTGACCCTTCCGAACTAAGTCGAATTAATTTATTGGATTCGCCAGATGCGATCGCCAAAAAAATCAAGCGCTGCAAAACCGATGCCGTGCGGGGGTTGAGTTTTGACGACCCCGATCGCCCCGAAGCTAGAAATTTGCTGACACTTTATCTCCTGCTTTCCGGCAAATCTAAGGAAGAAGTAGCAACAGAGTGTGAAAACATGGGTTGGGGAGATTTTAAACCCTTGCTGACAGAGACGACAATTAATGCCCTCAAACCAATTCAGGATAAATACAAGGAAATAATGGACGATCCGGGATATTTAGAGTCTGTACTACGTCGTGGAAGAGAACAAGCAGAAGCTATTGCTAATCAAACTATAACTAAGGTTAAAACAGCTTTCGGTTATTCTTTACCTGTTTAGTTGTTAGTGGTTAGTTGTTATTGGTTACTGGTTAAGAATGACAACTGCCAACTACCCACTAACAACTGCCAACTAACAACTGTCAACTGTCAACTGTCAAATAACAAATAACCAATAACAGACAAATAATCATGAACCGTTTTCGCACAGCCTGCACCACCCCCGGAGAATTTATAATTACCGCCGAAGTGGCCCCGCCAAAAGGTGGCGACATGACTCACACAATTCAAATGGCTGAACGCCTCAAAAACCGAGTGCACGCCATTAATATCACCGACGGGAGTCGCGCAGTGATGCGAATGTGCCCCCTAGCAGTTTCGGCGATTTTAGTGCAGCACGGAATTGAGCCAATTTGTCAAGTTGCTTGTCGCGATCGCAATCAAATTGGCTTGCAAGCGGATCTCATGGGAGCCCACGCTTTAGGCATTCGCAATGTATTGGCACTTACAGGCGATCCCGTCAAAGCGGGCGACCATCCTAAAGCAAAAAGTGTATTCGATTTTGAATCAGTACGACTGTTGCAAGTTATTCAAAAAATGAATGGCGGCAAAGACTGGAATGATAAACCTTTAACAGACGGATTTACCGATTTATTTGTCGGTGCTGCCGTCGATCCGCAATGCCCCAGTTGGTCGGGTTTGCAAAGTCGATTTGAGAAAAAAGTAGAGGCTGGAGCACAGTTTTTTCAGAGTCAATTAATAACAGATTTTGAACTTTTAGATAAGTTTATGCACAATATTGCTGCGGGCTGCAACAAGCCTGTTTTAGCAGGAATATTTTTGTTTAAATCAGCTAAAAATGCTGAATTTATTAAAAAATACGTGCCGGGAGTTCACATTCCGCAAGAGACGATCGACCGTTTGGCTAAAGCTCCAGAACCCTTGCAGGAAGGCATAAAAATTGCTGCCGAACAAGTCAAGCTAGCGCGGCAGATTTGTCAAGGAGTTCACATGATGGCCGTCAAACGAGAAGATTTAATTCCTCAAATTTTGGATTTGGCAGGAATCGATCCACTGAGCTAAAATTAACCGTTGGGGCGGGTTTTACCAACTATCAATGCCTAAAAGTAACGATTTCGTAAACTCCTAAACCCGCCCACTCCCGCGCTACCATTTTGAACATCAAACTGTCGGGGCGGGTTTGACCAACCATCAATGTATAAAACTAATGATCTCGTAAACCCGCCATCCCCCGCTGTAGATAATCCAATAACTTCTGAGTTTGATTAATAAACTACTTTGAAAAATGCTCGATCGACTAAACGGTTATTAAATAGGAGCCACTGGCAATGACTGACTCAGAAATACTTAATTCTGATACCATCAAAACACTAGATACTCGCATATCAGAAGTTACAGTTTACACCGATCGCGCTTTGGTGACGCGCCGTGGCACAGTCGCTTTGACGGGAAACGAGCGAGAATTGGCGATCGCCTCGGTTCCCGCAACCCTCGACACAGAGTCAGTCAGGGCCACGGGTGCGGGTACAGTTGCAGTGCGATTGCTGGGAGTGCGCTGCCACAGAGTGTTTAGCAGCGAACCAGTGGGCGATCGCACTGCCGAATTAACCCAACAAATTAAGGAGTTACAAACCCAAAGACGGGGAATTAACGACAAAATAACCGCCCGAAAAATTCAGCTCCAATTTGTGGAAGGTTTGAGCGAAAAAAGCGTCGGTTTCTTTTCCAGCAGCATCGCCAAACAGCAGGTAGGTTTAAACGAAACTGGCGAATTGCTCAATTTTTTAGGAACTAATTACCTAAAATATGTAAGTGCGATCGCCCAACACGAAAAACAGCAGCGCGAAATAGACAAGCAAATAAAAGCTTTGCAGCAGCAGGTGGGGCAAGTACAAACTCCCCATTCGCAGCAAAGTTTTAACATCATTGTTGCCATTGAACCCAGTGGCAGCGGGAATTTTGAACTAGAAGTTTCCTATGTAGTCACGCGAGCCCGTTGGACTCCCCTTTACGACTTGCGAGTAAACACTACCAACAACCAAATTAATCTCAATTACCTAGCCGAAGTCAATCAAAATACCGGCGAAGATTGGACGGGAGTAGCGCTGACTTTATCTACAGCAAAACCCGGAATGGGAACTCTCCCACCAAAACTAGAACCTTGGTATATCGATAAAACCGAGCCAGAGCAATTTTTTGGTAGAGGTGTATCAGAGGATGATTTTTTAGACCTAGAAGAAGTATTATCTGAAGGTTTTGCAGGCCGTTCACGCTCCATAACACGAGCGCCCATAGCAGCTCAAATAGCCACAGCCCAAGTATCCAGAGAAGGCGGTACAGTCTCATTTCAAGTAGGTGGAAGTACCAAGATTCCCAGCGACGGTACACCGCACAAAGTGACGATTTTCAGCGAAAATTATCCCTTTAAGCCTGAATATATAGCCGTTCCGCGATTAGTCAGTTTTGCCTATTTGCAAGCAGTTGTTGTGAATCCGCTGACAGGCGCAACTCTGCTTCCCGGTAAAGCAAATATCTTTCGCGACAACACTTTTGTCGGCCGTGTGCAGTTAGAAAATGTTTCCCCCGGGCAAGAATATAAAGTTAATTTAGGAATAGATGAACGGTTAAAAATAGAGCGGGAATTAGTGGAAAGACAAGTAGATAAAAAACTGATCGGTCAGCAGAGGCGCACGAGTTACGCTTATCGCTTAAATGTGACAAACTTGCAGCAGGTGCAGGTACACCTGACACTAAAAGAACAATTGCCAGTCAGCCGCAATGAACAGATTAAAGTGCGATCGACTCTCACTAATCCGAAGATAGTAGCAGGTGAAATGGGACTGCTAGAATGGATAATGTCTCTGCCGCCGCAAGCAAAGCAAGAGTTATATTACCAGTTTGTTGTCGAACATCCTCCCGACTTAACTGTCACGGGTTTAGATATTTAATATTAAGTAGGTAAAAAGTTGTTTCTAATCAGGACTAAAGTCCTGATTCGTCACCACGTATGAGGACTGAAGTCCCGATAAACTATCAAATTTACCTGTAATTGGTAAACTGCAAAGCCATCGGATAGTCTTCTTGCTTCAATCGTTGAATCACCAACTGCAACTCATCCTTATCCTTAGCCGAAACCCGCACTGCATCACCTTGAATCGAGCCTTGAATCTTTTTAAACTCATCTCGAATTAATTTAGTGATTTTCTTGGCAATTTCCTGGTCAATCCCTTTTTTCAGTTTGATTTCTTGGCGTACTCTAGTACCACTAGCAGCTTCAATTTTCCCATAATCAAAAATTTTCAGAGACAAATTGCGCTTGGCGGCTTTAGTTTGCAAAACAGTGTGAATTGCGTCGAGAGTAAATTCGCTGTCCGTATTGACAGTAATGGATTCTGCGCCCAATTCCACGGTAGTTTTGGTATCTTTCAAATCGTAGCGGCTTTGAATTTCTCGCGTTGTTTGGTCAACAGCATTGACTAATTCTTGCCGATCGAACTCGCTGACAATATCAAAGGAATAACTAGCAGCCATAAATTAGTAATTGGTAATGGGGCATTGGGCATTGGGCATTGGGCATTGGGCATTGGCCAAACAGGGCATTGGGCATTAACAACTAACCAATAACCAATAACCAATAACCAATAACCAATAACCAATGACTACTGAAAATTAGCCGTTAACAGCCATTAAACTGAAATAGAATAAAGAAACAGTGCAAGAAGAACTAATCGCAAACATGAGCGATCGCCCCAGTGGCACATTGAGAATATAGAAAACCGAAAACAACAACCGGGCGATCGTAAAAGCGATCGCAGCCCAACCCGCCAGTTCCGAATCTACCCCCGTCACAAAAGCCATCAAAGCCGCCGCTGAAAACAGCATAAACGTCTCAAACGAATTTTGGTGAGCCCAAGTTGCCCGCTGAGCGTAAGCAGGCAACCTCTCAAACATAGCGCGGGGGGCTGCTTGGTCGTAGCCTAGCTGCAAGCGGGCGAACGCCACCACCAAAAACGGTGCGTAAACCAGCGCAGCAGCAGCAGCAATACAATCAAGCAGAATAACCGACACAGGCAATCCCAAGAGCATCATCCGCCTCGCAGTTCAATCAAAATAGAACAGAGTAACCACCTTGCGCTGTTCCTCCGCATCCTGGCAAGTTTTCAGCAAAGTGTGGCTTTCGTGAAAAGCAAAACATATCAGTTGCTGACAGCGAGAAATAATCTCCTGATTGCACATGGCGCTTGCTTCCGGGAGAGACAAGCTATCATTTTTGGGATTTTCTACCAAATGTATCACTTGTTCGAGTTGGTCGCGAGACTCCCGGGGCTGGCGACTCATGCTTTGTGGCAAAATCACCGTCAGCAGATTAGGATCTGCTCGCATCGCCCCCCGAATTGCGGCTGAATTGGTGCCTGTAGCGCCAGAAGTGATGAGCTGATTGCCTCCCAGAACTATGGCGTAGCTCAGCATCTCAATTAGCTGCTGGTGGGTAATAGGAACGTGGCGAGAACCCAAAAGAGCAATCCGCTTGGAGCTGGTTTGCTGGATCGCCGCAAGTTCTTGTAAAAAATCATCTACTCTGGGTAGCTCAATTGATTGACTCAAAGAATTTATTAAATTAAATAAAACTACGTTGTGGATTTTAGCAGACTCACTAGCCATTGCCGCCAAAAAGAAGTTAAGAATTGCTGATTGACGGGCTCAGACTAGAGGATCTGG
The DNA here is from genome assembly GCF_036705265.1 of Microcoleus sp. B4-C2. Classification (NCBI taxonomy): domain Bacteria; kingdom Bacillati; phylum Cyanobacteriota; class Cyanophyceae; order Oscillatoriales; family Microcoleaceae; genus Microcoleus; species Microcoleus sp. B4-C2. The sequence continues at coordinate 10,362 of NZ_JAUBUB010000086.1, read as the reverse complement.
AGATTTGAGTTCGCCTGAAGGCAGAATGTCTCAAGACATTCGGCAGCCGGAGCTCTAGGTAGAATTCAAGAAAAATTGAGAATTTAAGAATTTTACCTTTTTATTTATTTAAACAAAAAGTTCTCTCTGCCGAATACCTTCTTCCCTCAGCTCCGGCTCTCTTCTTAATGGACTCGATCGCTCAGCCCCAAGGATGCCATCATGCCATCAAGGTCAAAATGTTCTGCCATTAGCTGAGTAACGCATTCCACCTTGATCGGTTCGTGCAGGCGCACGCTGCCAAAGGTGCTGTCGATAATTTCTACCGTGGTTAAGGTATCCAAATCAACAGACAAAACCGGAATTTCCATTTCTTCGGCCCTGCCAATCACCAGGGGAGAAGGAGGCAAGTGGCCTGTCAAAATTAAGCACTGAGTCGAGCTCTCCAGAGCCGCTAGCTGAATGTCCGTGCGATCGCCCCCCGTCACCACCGCCATATTTCTCGCTTTGCGGAAATACTTCATAGCCGAACTAACATTCATCGCGCCAATTGTCAAGGTTTCCACCATCAAGTCCAAACGGTCTCGACGGCACAGCACATCAGCTTTTAATTGGTGCACCAATTCTTTGACGCTGACACTTCGCAGCAAAGCACTTCTCGGCAGCATTCCCAAAACTGGAATACCCGCAGCCTCCAGAAAAGGCCGCACAGTCGCCGTTACCGATTCGAGTTTGTCCGAGGGAACGTCATTGAGTACCACGCCCAGCAACCGCGAACCCAAACGCTGTTTAGCCGACAGCAAATCGTCTATATACAGATCGATCGGGCGAGCTACCAACAGCACAGAGGCATCAACTGTCTCAGCGATTTGAGCCAAAGACAAGTCAAACAGACTGCCTTCCTCCAAATTAGCTGGGCCTTCTAACAGCGCCAAGTCTCCGCTGGGAGCTTGCAAATATTGCGCTAAAGACTGGCGGTAATCTGTCTTGTCTTCTCCGCGCAAACGCTTGTGAACCGTCTCTTCATCCAAATACAGCAGTGTTGACGGCATCTGACTTTCTGAGAGATTCAGCGTCTCTACGGCGAACCGCACGTCTTCGTCCTCTATCCCAGCTCCGGGCGAGCTCAAACAGGTTCCCAGAGGTTTGCCGTAGGCGACGGCCAGTCCTTTTCCCCGGAGTCCGAGTGCCATCCCTAGGGCGATGGCAGACTTGCCACTGTAAGCTTTTGTGGAACCGATCAGCAAATATTTAGTCAATTTGGGTACGCCTTCAATCCTCAATGTGCACCTGTCTATTTCAATAAATTTAGTTTTTCAACAGTATTTCTGAACTGAGCCTCAATTTAGAAATAATATATTATACTCGATTATACTCGATTTTGTCGCTTTTGGGCAGATTGTTTTTTGGCGAAATTTTTTTATTTACCTGTTCGCAACCATTTTCTTCCCATTCTTTTTACTTGATTTTGGAAAACCAGTTTTTAAATTGTTTGTTTTACCAGCAGTTTTTGATAATTATTTATCGCCGAGTATTTTTTTTTAAATGATTTAGAATTATAAATCTTTAGTCATGTTTATTGCTATAATTAGATATTAATACCGACTTTTATAAAATAAATATAACAGGGTATAAGTGGAAATTTGACTAAGCTGTTATCCATTTAAATTGTGTGTCAAAAATCACTCAAATTATTGTGGGATGGGCACGCGAGCCCGTCCAGAATATGCAATTTAAACGCGCAACAGCTTAGGAATAACCTATTAATAGGGCTTGGTGCAGTTTTTGTTTGGTATATACCAATCCTCGCATCATTTGTGAATTTCTTACCCCCTCCGCTTCGTAAGGGGAGGGTTGGGGTGGGGTAAAAAAAATACGACTCCTGCAAGGATTGTTATAATACAGGTATTTTGTAGGAATCAAGCCCGGTGCTTGCCCGATCATTCTTGCATATAATCGACAATCGATATAGCAATCATAAATCATTCATGTAAATTTGTAGGGGTAGTGCTAAGAGTGCCTACCCCCTATCTATCGGGGCAACCGGGCGTGGGATTGCCCCTACAATAATTACGCGAATGATTTAGGGTTGCTATATGTATTATTAGTTATTCATTATTAGTGCGATCGCCCGCTTTAAAGCTGAACACTGGCAATGCGAGCAATAAGCTCCTTATAATCGGGATTCTAGCTTCTAAACACATAAATTGTCGGGCGGCGTGGGCTGGAATTTCGGCAGCCTTTGGGCTGATTGCGATGCTAGGCAGATCGCCGTCAAGGGCTGTAGATTAATTTTCCTTGGGCGGATCTACAGCGCTTTCCTCTCAGCTACCGAGTCGCAAAATTTGAACGAAATCGGACGGCGCGATTCGCCTAACGGCGATAGCTTCGCTCGCGCGTACTCGCACAGCACCCATGTCCGAAATAGACTTTTGGACTTTTACCAGAACAAAGTACAGTAGTTTTCAATTGGATGAAATACAGGTAGCGAACTCTGTATCACGCTCAACTGAAAACTGCGGTAGATTTACTTTAGCAATGGGGATAAGTGCTGACCCCCAAAGGGATTATTGAGAACGATCCAACAACTCACTTACTATTTCCGCTTCTCAAATAAAACTGGCTCCCCAATCATGTAATGTTGCCGTCGTGGCTTTACACTATTGGTGGGTCAGTTATAGCGCCCGTCAATCGATTTGAGATTTGAGATTTGAGATTTGAGATTGAAGAAAGCAAGCCCACTGATAAATCCGGGGGCTGGCGATCGGGATTCTGAGCTTTTTTCTCGATCCCCGAATCAATCCGGGGGCCCCGGATTAAATTGCTTGATTGTCAATTGCGGACTTTCGGGAGTGCGGCTGCGGTGAAAGTTATTCATCCATTCGCATCAGCTTGCGGTAAAACGTTTTAGAAAAATCGACAGTACGAGTTCGCTGAAAAGTCAGGAGAACCTCAATTAAGCAACTAACAAACTCAGAGCTTTGCATAGTCACTTCGTAGCTGAGTTCAGCATTGCCGTCAAACAACACCCGACAGCGGGTTAAGTCGATCGGCAGCGACGAGATATTCCAACTAGCGACAAACGGCACGCTCTCCCCGCCGTCAATTTTTCTTGCTCCCTCCAAGGTTTTGAGCTTGTAGAGGCCAATAGCGTGCGGTAAAAACTTACGCCTGGGCTCTTGACAGAAAGGCGCGTAGACTTTCACTTCTTTGTCATCGGCTGGCTTGAGTTGAGGAATAGACATATTTCCACCTCAGACAATTATTACTAACAGATAGTTTAGATCCCCTGAAAAAACTAGCAGATATTCCAGGTCGATCGCAAGCAAAAGTCAAGCTAAATACTCTATGCAGTACCCGTTTACCAGGGCCGTACAATCACCGAACCCGCTGGTTGTCCTCCCGTCCGCTTTCGACAAAAGCCCAGAAACTGATACAGTAGATGCTTATATCTAAAATCAAAAACTATTGGTGGTTGAATCAAGTAACCTATGCAGGAGAGTTCTTGGCCAGAAAACGACGCTCGCAGCGAGCTTAACTTGGACATCTCTGATTTAGCTCAAGAAGAGCTCAAGAGTTTGACCTCGAACTCGAAGCTGAGCAAAGTATTTGCTATATCAGACATTGGCGACAGAGTGTTTGACGCGGAAACAAAAGCAGAGCTCCCGGTGGCGGTGTCTGTGCCGGGAACTCCCTCCTTTCCTCAAAATCTGTACCGGGGAAGGCGCGGAAAAGCTGCCGCAGTGCTGGCTGCGATTTGGGCCGGCACGATCGCCCTGCACTTGATTTCTTGGGGTGCGTGGGTAGTGTGGGGGTTGACGGGACTGCTGTGGATGCAAGCATTTCGAGTTTTGTTTGCCCAGCCCAAGCCCGCACTGCCGCCTCTTGCCGATGAAAGTCGAGAGGATTGGCCCTATGTGTCGCTGCTGGTAGCGGCGAAAAATGAGGAAGCGGTGATTGCCCGATTCGTAGAATCCATCTGCAATGTAGATTATCCGATCGACCGCTACGAAGTTTGGGCGATCGACGATCACAGCAGCGACGCCACGCCGCTAGTATTGGAACAGCTAACCAAAAAGTACCCCCAGCTCAAAGTATTTCGCAGAGGAGCAAATGCCAGCGGCGGCAAGTCGGGAGCACTGAATCAAGTGTTACCGCTGACTCGCGGGGAATTTGTCGGAATATTTGACGCCGACGCGACGGTAACGCCAGACTTGCTGCGCCGGGTGCTGCCAGTGTTCGATGGAGAAAAGGTAGGGGCTGTGCAAGTCAGAAAAGCCATCGCCAATGCTTCGGTAAATTTGTGGACTCGCGGCCAAGAAGCAGAAATGGCTCTCGACAGTTTTTTCCAGCAGCAGCGGATTGCGATCGGCGGCATTGGAGAATTGCGCGGTAACGGCCAATTCATGCGCCGCACCGCCTTGGAAAGCTGCGGAGGCTGGAACGAGGAGACGATTACCGACGACCTGGATTTGACGGTGAGGCTGCACCTAGACCGCTGGGACATTGAATTTCTCGCTTTCCCAGCCGTGTCAGAAGAAGGAGTCACTAACGCTCGCGCTCTGTGGCATCAGCGCAATCGCTGGGCAGAAGGTGGCTATCAGCGTTATCTTGACTACTGGCGGCTAATTTTGCGGAACCGCATGGGAACTGGGAAAACTTGGGATTTATTTGGATTTTGGGTATCTCAATATTTCTTACCCACAGTAGCCCTACCCGACTTTGTGATGTCAATTGCGCTGCGCCGGATGCCGATCGCCAGTCCCATAACTTTTATGACCCTTACATTGTCGGTGGTGGGAATGTTTGTCGGTTTGCGCCGCACTCGCAAAGAAACCAAATTTGACGTAAGGCGAGTTTTTATCACCGGGCTGCAAACGCTGCGGGGTACTGTGTATATGTTCCACTGGCTGCTGGTAGGGACTGTGACGGCTCGGATTGCGGTACGGCCCAAGCGGCTCAAATGGGTCAAAACCGTCCATCAAGGCGCTGTTAATAGCCTCAAGTAAACAATTCGCAGAAATATCTCGGCACAGTATGGCCGAACGTCCGAAGATTTTGCGAGACAAAAAAACACCAACGCTCGCCAAATATCTCCCTGCCATATCCACCAGTAAAATTTGGCAATTCCGAGAAAAAAACACTTTGAAACAGCTTAGGTAATAGGTAATCGGCGAGCGGTAATAGCGAATAAGTAATCGGCCATACAAAAGTCTAAAATTAAAAGATAAAAGCGAGAATTTTTAACTTTTAACTTGACAAAAAACCAATTACTATCTATTAATTATGAATTGCCAATTAGGACGAATTGCTTGTTGCCAACTACCCGTCACCCGTAATTGATAAATGGATTTGTTAGAGTACCAAGCTAAATCATTATTTCGCCAGATGGCAATTCCGATTTTGCCGTCGCAGCGGATTGACAATCCCGCTGACCTCAAAGGACTGAAAATTCCTTACCCCGTTGTACTCAAATCGCAAGTGCGGGCTGGGGGACGGGGTAGGGCCGGCGGTATCAAGTTTGTAGAAAATACGATCGATGCAGTAGCAGCAGCCCAAACAATTTTTAATTTGCCGATCGAGGATGAATATCCCCAAGTCCTGCTGGCAGAAGCAAAGTACAACGCCGACCAAGAATTGTACTTAGCGGTACTCCTAGACCCCGTAGCGCGACGCCCGGTGCTTCTGGGGTCGAGCCAAGGAGGTATGGATGTCGAAGGGTCGATCGACCAAATGCAGCAAGTTGCCGTAGATCAAGAATTTTCGCCATTCTATGCGAGGCGTCTCACGCTGAAAATGGGATTGCAGGGAGACTTGATTCAATCGGTGAGCACTATTGTCGAAAAAATGTACCGACTGTTTGTCGAAAAAGATTTAGATTTAGTAGAAATCAATCCTCTCGGCATCAGTCCAAGGGGAGAGGTAATGGCTTTAGACGGTAAAGTCACCGCCAACGACGATGCCTTGGGGCGACATCCAGATTTGGCAGCACTCTCGGAGAAGAAGCTCTTGGGCGGGTTGGCACGGGAAAGAAGAAGTCCCCATGCTGGGGGCGATCGCTCCCATTCCCAGTCCAAGGTTCAGCAGTCGCCGGAGTTTGACCCCAAATCTAAATCCCCAATCTCGAATTCCGAATCCCTGCAATTAATCGAACTAGACGGGAATATTGCGATTTTGTGCAACGGAGTGGGCCTGACAATGGCAACTCTAGATGCTGTAACCCACCAAGGAGGAAAACCAGCTAATTTTGTGAATATTGGTTCCCTAGACCGCTACTATGCAGCAAATGCCCTGCGCGATCGCGTGGAGTTGGGTCTGGAGTTAGTCGCTCAGGATAAAAGCGTTAAGGTGATACTTGTAAATATTTTGGGCAGCGCCTCCAAGACTGAGGAAATAATCGCTGCAGTAGCCGGCTATTTGGAACGGAAAGCTCGCGCTAACCGCCACATCCAAGTTGTGCTGCGACTGGTAGAGATCGATGCTGATGCTGTTAAAAAGCGTTTGGGACAGTTGCCGGTGCAGCTAGCTAGCACTTTGGATGAGGCTGCGGCCGCTTCTGTATCCTCCGTCAAGTAGCGGCAGTCGATCGGCAAAAAACGAGATTTCTGTACAGACGAAGGCCTTCTGCTTTTTAAAGATCGAGTGTCAAGTGGGAAAAAGTCAACTACCCACCACTAATCGGAGTACCGATATAGTGGGGGCTTGAAAAAGCCGAGTTGACCAGTCAAGCGTGTTAAATCACTACGTTTAAGGTAAGCGTTAAAGTACCTACCAGAGAATGCGTTGCTAGTTCTCTGCCCTAGAACTTAAAAGTTAAACAGGTGTAAGGGTTAAGCCAGTGCTTTTAAGATAGTTACCGACCTTAAACATTGACGAAGCTAACATTACCCCGAAAGGGAGGACTTAAAATGTCTAACTTTGTTTTTGTACTTGATACCAAAAAACGACCGCTCAATCCAATCCGCCCAGGATTGGCACGTAAATTGCTAACTAATGGCAAAGCTGCTGTCTTCAAAAGGTATCCATTCACCCTAATTCTCAAAGTAGAGGTAACAGTACCGCAAAAACCAATCACTCTCAAAATAGACCCGGGATCTAAAACTACTGGGATCGCATTAGTACAAGGAGAAAAAGTAATATTTGGCGCAGAACTGACTCATCGAGGTCAAGCTATTAAAGCCAGTCTGGAGTCTCGCCGTTCATTGCGTAGAGGCCGGAGAAATCGCCATACCCGCTATCGTCGGGCTAGATTCTCAAACAGGACTCGCCCTAAAGGTTGGTTAGCACCAAGTTTGCAACATCGTGTCGAAACAACCCTAACATGGGCAACTAGATTGATGAAACTCGCCCCCATTGCTTCTATCGCTCAAGAGCTTGTCCGATTTGACTTACAGCAATTAGAAAACCCAGAGATTTCTGGAATCGAGTACCAACAAGGCGTTTTGCATGGCTATGAGATCCGCGAGTATTTGTTGAACAAATGGGAGAGAAAATGCGCTTACTGTGGTGAAATAAATACACCATTACAAGTCGAACATATTCATCCCAAAGCCAAAGACGGATCTAATCGCATTTCTAATCTTTGTCTTGCTTGCGACGCTTGCAACAAAAAGAAAGGTACTCAAGATGTTGAGCAATTCTTGTCTAAAAAGCCAGAGATTTTGAAGCGGATTCTATCTCAAGCAAAACGTCCGTTAAAAGACGCAGCAGCCGTTAACTCAACTCGTTGGACATTATTTAATCGACTCCGTACAACTGGCTTGCCTGTTTCTACAGGTAGTGGTGGCTTAACGAAGTTCAACCGCATTCAATTAAATTTACCTAAAACTCATTGGCTAGATGCAGCTTGTATCGGAAAGGTTGAGTCATTGAAGATTTTAACAAGCAAGCCACTATCGATCAAAGCAACTGGTCACGGGACACGTCAAATGTGCCGCACTGGTAAATTCGGCTTTCCATCTCGCTATGTTCCCCGGTTTAAGTTTGTTAAAGGTTTTCAAACGGGAGATATTGTCAAAGCGATTGTAACCTCTGGCCAAAAAATTGGTACATACGTTGGACGTGTTGCCGTAAGAACCAGTGGCTCATTCAATATTTCCGCCTCAGAATTAGTGTCAGGGATTAGCCACAAGTATTGTTCAGTTATTCACAGAAAAGATGGTTATTCGTATGCAGCATAAACCTTGCCCCCCTTTTCCTCCCACCACTGACCTGGGTACAGGTACAGCGGGAGTCTCCAAGGGGGAAGACAGATGAATTTAACTCCTGAAAGCAAAGTCCTAGTACAGGGCATTACAGAATCTCCCGCGTCCACCCGCGCCGCCCTGATGATGAAAGCATACGGCACGAATGTAGTCGCCGGTGTTAGTCCCGGTCGGGGGGGGCTGGAAGTGGAGGGAATTCCGATTTTTGATTTGGTAGAACAAGCAGTGGCTGCAGTGGGTCACGTTGACACTGCGGTAATTTTGGTAGACGCTTACTCAGTGCTGGATGCGGCTTTAGAAGCGATCGCCGGAGGAATTCGGCAAATCGCGATCGTCACAGGGGGAGTGCCTCCTCTGGATATGGTGCACTTAGTCAGAAAAGCAGAAGCCACCGAAACTTTGGTAATCGGGCCCAACAGTCCGGGGATTATTGTGCCCGACAAACTGCTGCTGGGAACTCACCCCAAGGAATTTTACACTCCCGGCCCGGTGGGAGTGATCAGTCGCAGCAGCACTTTGACTTACGAAGTTGCCCTAGAACTGACGGAGGCTGGGTTGGGACAGTCGATGGCGGTTTGTATTGGTTGCGACGCGATTGTCGGTTCTTCTTTTATGCAGTGGCTGCAAATTTTGGACGAAGACGACAGTACGGAAGCGATAGTTTTGGTGGGGGAAGTTGGCGGGTGGAGTGAACAAGCTGCAGCTTCTTACATCGCCTCGGCGATCGACAAACCCGTGGTTGCTTATCTAGCCGGCCGCTACGCTCCCAAGGGGCCGTCTTTGGGCCACGCCGGCATCCTGATCAGTTCTCGCGCGGCTGCCCAGAAAGCCTTTGGAGTTTCTGCCCCAAACAAAATGGCTGCCTTTGAAGAGGCGGACATACCTGTGGCGGCTCGACCTTCAGAGATTCCTAAGTTGCTCAAAAAATTGCTCAAGAAAAATTGATTGCTTTGGGAGTTTCCACAAAAGTCCTAACCCTCTTGGGGGTTGGGATAGGGGTAGGGCTGGGGCGGGTTTGGTCTCATATCATTTCCGGTAACACTCATACATGATGTTGACGGTTGACGGTTGACTGTTGACGCCGTGAACCGTGAACCGTCAACAGTGAACAGTGAACAGTGAACTCGGATTTACTATTCCGATGAAGAGTGGATTTGATATCAAAAGTGTCTGCAGAATGCCACAACAGCCGCTTCAACCCGCCTTTAGGACACCTTTAGGATTTTTTTACCAAAGCCCTCTGACCGGCCTCACAGGCTGCGGTTGGGGTGCTGGCAAGGGGGCGGCGCGGCGCGGCGCTGGAGGCGGAGTTGTTGGCTGCACGCTGGGGCGAGGTTCGATCGGCCTTTCGGTGGGATTTGTTTCAGTTGTGCGAGTTGTCGATCGCGTCACATCTTCAAGCAGGCTTCGCAGAGTTCCAGCTATACTCTGAACTTTCCCAACAGCGGTGCGAAGGCTGGCAACATCTACGTAAACCTCCTTGAGAGGATACTTTTTCAGGATTTCTAGCAGCGATACCTTACCGTCATCCCCGGATGCCAGGATCACCGCTGCCCGCAAAGCTTTCCCGCTTTCTGTGCGGCGCTGAGTCCGAATTGCTTGACCGATGTCGTCAGTGATCTTTTCTCCTGGGGTGCTGTAAACTACCCTCGCCAGATTAGCAGGCTTTAAACCAATTTCTAAACCCATGAACCCCCGCAGTAATTGCGCGTCCATTTTGGAGAACCGGATAATTTGTTGGAGGGTTGGCGTCGTCGTGCCGTTTTTAGCAAATTCTTCTAAGTCGCTGACATTGATGGCTTGTCTGATCGGGCCAAATGTGAGGACTACTTTTTCGGCCCCTAATGCTCTACTGCTGCTAGATAATATGCTCCCGCTTGCTCCTAAAACTAGGGCAATGCCGATCGATACAAATTTTGTTAATTTCATATTCACCGCAACATTAAAATTATTTTTTCGAGATTTGTACATTTTTGTACATTGTACAGTATAGATGCAGCAGTTATATTCTACAAGGTCGCCAGTCTAATTTATGCCCGCGTCACACCGACAATCTCGACCGAGACTTTTTCTTATCTTGACTTTAAGAATAAGTAAGGATAGTCAATTAAATAATTTCCCTTTTTTCTTGTGGGATGGGCGTCCCGCCCGTCCTTTCTGGGCGGGCGGGACGCCCATC